>NZ_JALUFF010000049.1 GCF_027052235.1 Thermococcus sp. | reverse complement strand
AGGGAAAGAATAACGCCGGAGAGCTGTATGACAGTTGATGAGATAAACCATCCCTTGAGTATACCCAATAGCAGTAATCCTAGTGCAACTCCTGTTTCTATCCATATCTCTAGAAATCCATAAAGAGCTTTACGAGACACATTAACTGCGTTTTCATAGACGATTTCTAGCCGTTCTATGTCACTTTTTGCATTTTTTAGACTATTCCATTCATCTTTACATTGCGACAGGATTATCTGGGGATCCATTTTTGGAACTGTTTGGTTATACTTGTCTATTATGCCAGCTGCAAGCATAGGGCCACTGGCGGCGATAATACCTGCCAATATCCTGGACATCCCACTGGCCCCAGTGTTTCCAAAAGCCCCATACAGGAAAAAGATTCCCGCAACCAACAGTAGAATACCGAAGAGAGTGCCTTCCTCGTGAGAATGGCTACATGGATCGCTCATTTCCCTTCTCCCTCCGGGTATTTATGGATTTCCCTTCTCCCGAAGGGTATAATATCTGGAGGGAGTGCATTAAAATCGAGAAGCGCTTCCGTGAGTAAGTTCAAGGAGGAAGAAGGGCACGTCCTCCTTCTCCAAAACCCTTACACCCTTTGGATACCTACGGTGAGCTTTTCCCGCTTTCACCTCGACCTTCAGATTTCCAGCAACTGCATCGACCTCATAGGAGTTCCTGTAGTAGTAAACCTCGCCGAAGCGCCGGTAGAGGTGTTCCTGAACAACCCACTCGTAAAGTGCATCTTCCCTAAGCTCCGCCCCGCTCCAGACCGAGAAAAGCCTCGCCAAGAGAGGGTCGCGGAAGAAGAACTTCTTCTCGCGCTTGTAGAGCACATGGTTACCCTGTTTGAGATAGGCTATTCCGAGGATGTAAAGCTCGGTGAAGAACTCTATGTAGTCTTGGATTACCTTGTAGGAGTAGCCGGAGGTCATACTGGCTAAGGCCCTGAAGCTCGTCGCCGAGGGAGCGCTCCTTATCAGGGCTGAGAGCGTTTCCTTCGCTATCTCAAGGCTCTTCCCGAATCGAACGAACTCCCCAATGTAAGCCCCGAGGAGGTCGTCCATTGGGAGGCCATTTATTGATGCCGGGAACCCTCCCGTCTCAAGGTATGAATTGAAGAGCTCCAAGACTTTTTCCCTCATCAGTTCTGGATTCTTAAGTCCCATTATCTCAACGTACTCCGGAAATGAGGGGGGCATTACCTCTATTGTTTTACCCTCTCCCCTCCTGCCCGGGAAGAGCTCGATGTCCCTCTTGACCCTCAGGGAGCTTGAGCCAGTAACCGTAACTACATCTCTCTCCAAGAGGCCAGCATCTATGAGCGGTTTAACCCCCCGCCACCAACCTTCAAGTGATGTAACCTCGTCGAGGAAAATGTAACCCGTTTTAATTCCTTCTTTTTCCTTAAGCTCTTGGAACTCACGGAGAAGGTCTAAAAGCTCGCGGTGGCTTGGAAGAACCTCGACGTTGATGTAGAGAACCGCCTCAGGCGGGTTATCCTTCAGGAGGTCTTGAATCAGGAGCTTTATCCCGGTGGTTTTCCCAACTTGCCTCGGGCCGAGGATGAAGTTGAGGGAGAACGGCCTAAGCGAAAGCTTCTCCAGCCATTTTGGCCTCCAGTGTAACCTCTGCTCTTTCCAGCGCCTCACGTGGTAGTCCTCTCTCCCCTCCCACCACGGGTTCATGTAGGTGATGTTGCCCAGCCTCATAGGAACACCTGAGAAGTTATAGTCCTCAACACTTTATAAATGTTGAGAAGTGTGAGTTCTCAGGGTTTAAAAGAAGAATCAGAGCTTAATAGCTATCTCTGCTTTGTCAGTCTTCCTGAGCTGGATGGCAAAGAGGGCCTTCTCGATGGAGCGCTTGTAGAGGTAAAGGGAGTGATTTTAATCCCTTCCTCCTTCTCGTCCTACGCTCAGCGATGCAATTCGGCTGTTTCTTCAAAAATCGATAAAAAGCCAAGAAAAGACGCAAAGCACTTCCTAGACCCTCTCGTAAACCTCCTGAGTTATCCTGAGGACGGCCCGGTAGAGCTTCTCGCTTATTATGCCTTCCTCGTAGTGCCGGGCCAGCTTCTCCTTATCTATTATCTCCTTGGTCCCGTCGGGCCACTTTACGATGTCCACCTCCAGGTCAACGTATCTTGCCCCGTCCGGGTAAATCTCGACAGGCGTGTTTATGTTGTAGTACTCCCCCTTCAGATTGCCGTTCCTATCGTAATACCTGTGCACGAACCACCACTTCCCGGCCTCTATTTCGGTTATGGCGTAGTCCCCGGGCTCTATCGGGAGCTCAAGACCGTCGTAGAACTTTCCGGGCCTCAGGTTCCTCCGCACGGTGACCTTTAGGGGGCTCTTCGAGACCTCAACAACCTCTCCCGGCCCTATCTTTATGAGCTGGCCGTCCGGCTTCACGTGCTCGAATCTGAAAAGCCAGCCCCTCTTCGGCCCCTTGTTCTCAACCAACGCCTCCCAGAAGCCGGCGTTTACCTTCATCCTCTGGCCGGGAACCTTCGAGAGAATCCCCTCCGCTATCTCAACGGCGAAGCCCAGCTCCGGGTCCTTGGCCTTTAATGAGTGGTGCCCCTCAACGGTCGGCACTACTCTGTTCCTTATCTCGTCGAGCTTCTTCTTGGCTCCTCCACCGAACTCGACCTCGTAGATGTTCCGGCCCTCGATTATGAGTGAGGGAGCGAAGTAGGTGTCCGCCTTCTCCAGCCTGTCGGCGAGCTTTGAGAGCCTGACTATCTCGTCCCTGAGGGTGTTCCAGTCCTTGTAGGCTGCGGCAGTCCTCCAGAGGATTCCCCACTCGCCAAGGTCTATGCTCAGCCCGAGGATTCTCAGCCTCTCCCGCTCCTTCTGGTCCCGTATCTTCCTCGATATCTTGACGTGCCTCTGCGCCCCGACCGGCTTCGGGATTAGAACGGCGTAATCACCGGGAACGGTGAGGGTCGTGCTCAGGTGGGGGAGGAGGTTGTGCTTTTTGACCTGAACGAGGACTTCGTCGCCTTCTCCAGCCCGGGGGAGTTCCTGCCTTGGAACCGTCCCTATGGCGCTCCCTATATCAACGTAAACGAACCTCTCATCGACCTTTACCACGAGCCCCTTGTATATCCCGTAAAGCTGGTAGGGGAGCCTCCTGAAAAAGACGTCTATGAACTCCTCCTCGAAGACCCTCTTGGCCTCCTCAACCGCGTTCCCGACCAGAACAACCCCCTGCCTGTCCTTCTTGTCGTAGATGTCAACGTCGAACTCGTCGTAGGTCTTTTCGAGGCCGAAGCGCTCGACGATCTTGTTGCTCGGCTGGCTTATTCCGAAGCCCCTGTCGAGGAAGAGCTTCGTCAAGGCCGTGCTGTATATGCCCCTAATCCTCACCGTAGGCCCTGTGTCTGTAGACACTTTCACCACCCCTCATCTTCTTCTCAACCACTCCGATGAGAGTGAGTCCTTCGAGTATCTCCCCAGCGTCCCTCACACCGCTGAGCTTCTCAACGTTTCTCGCCTCAACCCAGAGCAGACCGCGGGAGTGCCAGGCCTTTAGAGCCTCCTCGGCCCTGTAAACGTCGGCTGGATGGGAGTAGAGCCTCCTCACAAAGGATATCAGCCTTTCCAGCCTTCCCTCAATCTCCCGGGTCTTTCTGATTTCCTCAAGTATGCTCACCGGAACCTTTTTTTGGTTTTCGCCCAGGAAGGCCAGCCCCTCTATCTCGGCCGACAGTTCCCCGAGGTCTTTTCTAACGGCGTAGTCGTAGAGCCTGTGAAACTGGATCAGACGCTCAAGCGAGCTCTTGAACCGGGCCTTTGATGTAAAGTCCTCCCTGCCTGCCAGGCTGAGGAGCTCCTCAAGGCGGAACTTCATCTGGTGCTCGTTCCGGTATAGGTCTTTCGATGCCTCCTCCGCTCTTCCCCCCACCTTCGTCAGCTCCTTGTAAAGCCTTGTGCTCAGCTCAAGCTTTTCCGAGGACAGCTCGTGCAGAACCTTTATAGTCTCTATCCCGGCACCACCAGAGACAAGCTCCGAGAAGGCCTCCTCAAAGGACGAGTGAAGCTCTTCAAGGCGGTTCAGAACAGTCCTGAGTTCTTCGGCGTTCATACCCAGACCCCCTAAACCTTAAGTCTCCCGGCAACTACTTTTACTTTTCGATTGGGCTGGTTAAACAAAAACACTTACCCAAAAGCTTTATTTTAAACTGAACTCTACTCCTTCGGGGGAGGGGAGGTGCTCTACGACCGCTTTGGGAGGCCAGTGACGAACCTGAGGATTTCGCTCACCCAGGAGTGCAATTTCCGCTGTTTCTTCTGCCACCGCGAGGGCCAGAGGTTTTTAGCTAAAAACGAGATGACACCTGAGGAAATCGAGAGGCTCGTCAGGATAGCTTCCCTGCTGGGCATTAAGAAGGTCAAGCTCACCGGCGGAGAGCCGACCGTCAGGGGGGACATAATCGAAATCGTGAGGCGCATAAAGCCCTACGTGGTCGATTTAAGCATGACGACCAACGGGAGTCGCTTGAAGGAGCTCGCAAAGCCCCTCGCGAAGGCCGGCCTCGACAGGGTGAACGTCTCCCTCCACAGCCTCAGGAGAGAGGTTTACAAGCGAATAACGGGCGTCGACATGCTTGAAACCGTTCTTGAAGGAATCGAGGAGGCGGTAAAGTATCTCAGCCCGGTCAAGCTCAACATGACGGTCATGAAGGGCCTGAACGATGGTGAAATCTGGGACATGGTCGAGTTCTCGGCTAAAACCGGGACGATACTCCAGCTCATCGAGCTTGAGGCACCGAGGGAGATGACTGAAACCTCTTTCTTCAGGAAGTACTTCTACCCGCTCAAACCGGTTGAGAGGGAGCTTGAAAAGAGGGCAGTAGAAATCAGGGAGAGGAGAATGCACAGGAGAAAGAAGTACTTCGTTCCGACCGACTACGGAGTTGCCGAGGTTGAAGTTGTCAGGGCGATGCACAACACGATCTTCTGCGCCAACTGCACGCGTTTGAGGGTTACGTCCAACGGCATGTTCAAGACCTGCCTGCTGAGGAACGACGACCTGATAGACTTCATAACCGCCATGAGAAACGGTGCGAGCGACGGTGAAATCGTTGAAATCTTTAAGAAGGCCGTCCTCATGCGCGAGCCCTACTGGCGTTAGAAAAAGTTTTTTTGGACAACATCTAAGTACCGTACAGGCGGTTCGATGGACGTACTGTATCTCGGTTACTACGTTGCAATTGCATTCCTCGTAATCCTTGGCATCTTCGGGGTAGCGGCCTCATTTCGGGAATACAGAAAGCACGATGAGCCATTCAAAACCCTTGCAAGGGTTCTCTGCGAGTCTTTTCTTCTTTTCGGCTTCGGAACAGCCCTGGGGGTTACACTCTCCGTCTTCTACTCCCGTAAGCTGTGGGTTGTTATGGCGGCCTCCGCCACCTTTGGCTACCTTATGCTCGCGGCTGCGGTTCTCGATATCTTGAGAAAGCTGAAGGCCAGAAAGCGGGTTAGCAAAAGACTCCCCGCCCCCCACGCAATCCTGATTGAAAGTCAGGAAGACGCCTTTACCCTGATCCGGGCCCTTTACCGCTATGCAAGGGTGCCACTAATGGTCATAACGCGCGTTCCCCTCGAGGAGTGGACGGCCAAGACAGGGGTTCTTCCCGACGAGTACATCTGGCTTAGCAGGGTTGAACATGAGAGTAGTGTGAGCCCAACGGATCTCCACGTCATCCTCCAGAGGATAGAGAGGTTCCTCATGCAGAACCCCGGAGGCGTTGTCTACGTGGACGGCGTTGAGTACCTCCTCTTCTACAACGACTTCAAGGGACTCGCTAAGTTCCTGATCTCTGCCAAGGACATGGCGGTTCTCCACGGTGGCCACATCGTGCTCCTCGTCACCCCCGGTGCCTTAAAAAAGGTGGAGCTGTCAATACTCAGAAAGGAGTTCGAAATGGTAGATGTAGGGCTTGTTCTCAGGGAAGTGCTTGGCCCAGCACTTTTCGAGACGTTACCCCCAGAGCTGAAGGTGAAGAAAAATGCCCGCGCTAAGGGTTCCGAAAGGGGAGGCGAAGGTTTTACAAAATCATTGAAATATTGAATAAAAGGTATTTGTAGTTGGAAGGATACTGGGATGGAAACATTCAAATATCCATTCTAAGTTATAGGAATTCATGAGCGTCATGATTAAAGATCAAGATGATGAAACTCCGTTGACATTATATGTTGGGTTAATGGGTTTTATTGTGATAATGTTAACTGTTGGGATACTTCTGAGATATCCTCCGGTTTGGGGGCATTCAGAAATAAATGAGAACTCTCGGTATTTAATAAGTTCTATATTCCAAGGACTAGTTGCAGCTTTTGCAATGATATTTACTTTTATTTTATTAGCTATTCAACTGTCTTACAATTACAGCGAACTTTTAATTGATGAATTTTTCAGACTTCCAGATATACTATACTTAGCATTGTTCCTAGCTAATGCTGTTCTATCTCTTTTGATCATGGGGGGATTTTTTTTAACACCTATTTCCTTAGGAAAATTTATAATCACCATGCAATGGGTAATTTATATTAATGTTATTTTTTCAATTGTATTACTATTAGCGCTAGTTCCATATTTCATGTATGTGAAAAAAAGAATGAATGTTTTATATCTTGCAGAATCACTAAAAAGAAAATGCCTGAAGACTATAGATGGCTATCTAACTAGAAATAACGACTTGAATACCAAGCAAGTCCTTATGAGAATCAAGAGAAACTCTACTGGTCCGTTATTTTCAATTATAGTACGTCTTGCGGCAGATAAGAAGTATTACATAATTCCAAAAATTCTGGATATAATAGAAAGCTTAATAGAAGATGTTATGAAATTAACTATTAATCAAAGAGAAATTAGAGTGTGTGCAGAGCTAATTAGTATAGTAATAGAAATATCTTGGAGTATAAATCATATTGCGGAAAATTTTTTAGAAGATAGGTTTGTGATAGATGAAACAATTGCAAGTTTAGTTCGAATTAATAAAAAGTTCATATCAACAGTGTTGCTTGATGATAGCATCTCAGATAGTATTAGGAAATTCTTAATATATGGTGAAGAAGGAACAGACTATGAGAAAAACACCCCAATAATGAGAACTACACAGATGCTGGAAGACATTGCATGGAGAGCCTCTTATAAAAATCTTGATTATGTGATAAACGTTGTATTTTCTGGAGTTAATGAATTAATGAATTTTGTTGCTAATATATCCAGAAAAACTGAACAAGGGGGGAAAAAGTACATGGAGGATATTATCGGCTTAATAAATGGGTGGCACATTATAATGGGGGCGTATGCTAAATATAGCAAAGACGATTATATGTTAAATCAATCATTAAAATCATTACAAATTTTAAATTCTTGTGAAAAATTAGATAGGGCAAAAAAATGGGCAGAACAAATTATTGATGCACACCCACGTTGGGTGCTAGATAGAACAACATTGTATGAGTTTATTTATTCAATACGAGATACAATATGCTCGCAGGATGAGGAAAACTCAAAGAACCAATCTAATACTACCAAAGTCTTACGTACTGTGTAACCAATATAATCTATCTTCTTTTTATCTATCAATTATCACTTCTTCAGAAAGTCGAAGAGCGTCGCCTGCTTGCCCTTCTTCTTTTCCTCCTTCTTCCTGCCGACGGCCTCTATTTCTTTCTCAGCCTTCTCAAGCTCCTCCTCGCTGATTTCTTCCTCCTCCTTCTCCTCTTCCCTGGCCTTCTTCTCGGCTTCTCTCGCCCTTGCCTCAAGCTCGCCTTCCCTCTTAAGCTTCTTCTCTATGTTCATGCTCTTAGCCCAGATGGTCTTGGCCTTCTCGGAGCTTCCAGCGAGGAACTCGACCTCCTTCTCGCTCAGGTCGAGGAAGACGGTGAAGTGAGCAGCTAAGTCCGGGTTGTTCTCGAAGATTACCCTGAGGTAGTGGAGGGTCTCTATGGCCTCAAGCTTTGCCATGTGCATCTCCTTCATGACCTTCTTCAGGATGGAATCCCTGAGGCTTCTCTCCTCCTTGCTCTCGGTGAGTATCTTTATCGTCTTCGGCGGGTAGATTTTGACGAAGCCCTTCTTCTTGACGCCTGCAACCGCAACCCCAGCGGTCATCATGTCGGTTGCATACTTCCAGAGGGAATAGTTGCCCGTCCTCTTGGCCCTGCCGAGGTAGATGTCGGCCCTGCTTATTGCCTCGTAAGCTCTGGCTATGTCCTCGGGTTTGTAGTAGACGTAGGGAACGTTCTCGTCAATCCAGAGGAGGAGCTCGTCGGGGTACATATCAACTCCAAGGACTGCCATCTTGGCCCTCTTGGCGTTGTCGGTGGCGAAAACCTGAGCAAGAGCCTGAAAGACGCTCTTCTCAACGTCCCTGTAAGCTAAAACTTCCCTCGCGTCTTCAACTCCCCCAGTGACAACCGTCTGGAGGTCGTTGATAGCAGCCCTTAGATCGCCGTTGGAGCGCTTTGCTATTTCGTAGAGTATCTCCTTGGGAACCGTCTTGCCCTCACGCTTCAGAATTCTGACGAGGGCCCTGATGATGTCCCTCTGGGTGAGGCGCTTGTACTCGACTATCTGGGCCTTGTTCCTTATCTCCCTCGGTATCTCCCAGTAGTGGTTGGCGCTCATTATGATGGGATTTCTAGCTTTGTCGATGAGCTTCGCTATCTCCCTGGCACCGCTCGGCTCCATGTTGTCGGCCTCGTCGAGGAATATGAGCTTTCTCCTCTTCCCGAGGATGTCCATCGTGTAAGCCGCTTGAACGTAGCGCTCTATCTTTTCGTAGGTTCTCTCGTCGCTCGCGTTGAGCTCGATTACCTCAAAGCCGTACTCCCTCGCCAGAGCGTAAACAGTGGTCGTCTTTCCCGTTCCCGGCGGGCCCGCTAAGATTAAGGCCTTCTTCTTCGGCGGGTTGCCGTGAAGCCACGCCTCAACCCATGCTCTAACCTGCTCTATCGCCTTCTCCTGGTTGATAATCTCGCTCAGCCTTCTCGGCCTGTACTTCTCGACCCACGGAACATCGCTCATAGCCATCACTTGCCCATTATGGTGAACTGAGCGAGTAAAGCTTCGAGCTGTATCATCTCGTTGGCCCCTTCAACGAGTCTAAAATTGTACTCGCCTATCTTGTCCGCCAAAGCCACCTTTTTGTCTTCCGGAATCGGGAGGTTGAAGACCTCCTTGTGCATCTGGATGAGGACATCCTCACCGCTGAGGCCCTGTTTGAGGAGAATTTCCCTCAGCTTTTCCCTCGCCTTAAGGAAGTTGCCCTCTAAAGCTAGGGTCATCATCTCGCGGACGTCCTCTGGTCTTGCCCTGCTGGCAACTAGGAAGACGTTCTCGTCGGTTATCTTCGTGTCGAGGGCGGCAGCAGCTTGAAGGACGTTTATAGCCCTCCTCAGGTCGCCTTCAGCGACGTAAAGAATTGCCTGAAGGCCCTCCTCGGTTAGCTCAAGTCCCTCGTTCTCGGCGATGTACTTGATGCGCTCCGCTATGGCCTCGTCGCTGAGCGGTCTGAAGCGGAAGATGGCACATCTTGACTGAATTGGCTCAATAATCTTTGACGAATAGTTACAGCTGAGAATAAACCTCACGTTGTTCGAGAACATCTCCATCGTTCTTCTCAACGCCTGCTGGGCGTCTTGCGTTAGAGCATCCGCTTCATCAAGGAAAATTATCTTGAAGCTCGCCCCTCCTATCGGCTTCGTCCTTGCAAATTCCTTCACCTTCTCGCGGATGACGTTTATGCCTCTTTCATCGCTCGCGTTAAGTTCCAGAAAGTTGTGGCGCCAGTTCTCGCCGAACAGCTCCCTCGCGAGGGCTAAAGCTGCCGTTGTGTTGTGGAGAACCGTCGGAAGGTTGCCGCCTATGAAGTTGTGGTAGCCCGGCACGTGGAGGTCGTAGATTACGAAATCGCCTTTGAGCCTCTCGACCTCGACTATCTCGTCCCATAGGAGCTCGTTCTGGGCGAGGAAGATTAGGTAAGCCACTCCCCTCTTGAGCTTTTCGTCGTTCAGGATTTCCCTCAAGAGCTTCAGCTCGGCCTTCCTGATCTCTTCAAGGGTCTCTATTTTCTCGGTGTTGCTCTCAAGGGCTACCCTTACGCTCGAGTTCCAGGTGCCGATAAGCCTTCCAATCTCCGCGTAGCTTGAGTACTTCCTGGCGAAAGTTCTCATGGCCTCTATCGTTTCTTCAAGCCCGATTCCAAGGGCATCTGCAATCCTGAGGTAGTTTCTCAAGCTTGGCTTCCTCCTGCCGTTTATGTACTCAAGGAGTCTGTCTGGCCTTATCCCCGTCTTCTCGGCTATTTCCTTCCTTCTCTTAGCCACTTCGCTCCAGTCAATAAGGATGCTCTTCGACAGGGCCTTCTCAAGCCCTTCCAGCTCGTCGAGGCGGTAGTAGATTTCCTTCATCAGCTCCCAGGCGATTTTCCTTGCCTTTTCGGGACTCCACCTGACTTTGTCGTCATAGAATTTGAGCCTAAGTCTGTCCCTGACATATGAGATAAGCTCTCTGTCGGCGTAGAGGGAGCCGATGTTGGGGTTTGGTTTCTTTATCAAGGCCTCAGCCTTTCTCCTCTTCTCCTCCACGGAAAAGCCGACCTCGGAGAGGAAGCGTGAAATGTTCTCCGAGCCCGAGATAACAACGTAGTAGTAGGTGCGCCTCTTGGCGGTTTTGCTCCTGATTTTGGCGACAACTCCAAGCCCCGCGAGTGCATAGGAGACCTGCTCAGCCATCTCCCTGCTCGCGGTTGAGAGGACTATGCCGTTGCTCTCAACTCCGGCGTCGCAGTCGAAGTAGGCCCTCAGGAAGGAGCGAAGTCCTTTCCACCCTTCCGTTGGTATGTAAACCCTGTCGGCCTTTCTGCCCGCGAGGCCGAGGCTCTTAACGAGCTCCTTCGCCATCTTTGAGTTCACGTAAACATCTGAAGCGCGGTTTTTGTGGAGTCTCTCCTTAACCCTTGCGTCGGGGAAAAGTCTCTCTGTAAGCTCCATGAAGCGCTTCCTAAGCCTTTCATCGGTGTTGGTGAAGGTTATCGCGTTGGTGTTCGAATCCGCGTGACCGTCGCCTATGAAGTAGCCGAGCCATTCCGCGAGAGGGTCTTCATCGAGAACCGCGGGGAGGAAGCGCGGGACTGCAAGCCTGTCCCCGGGCCTAAGTTCCTCGGCTTTAACCCATTCAATTCTTCCGTCCTTTCTGTTGACGAGGAGGGGATGATATGTGGTAACCTTAAGCTCCCTGCCCAGTCTCGTCCTTATCCTGATGAGCTCACTGGTTTTGTCTTTGTAGACGTACTCCACCGGCAACTCCCTCAGCTTGCCATCCTCGTCAACTCCGAGAACCCTGAGGCCGTTAACCGGTGTTGGACCAAACCTTCCTTTGCCAATCCTCTCAACTAGCTCGCCAATGGTTGTTAGCCCGCCGTTTGCTATGACCTTGGCATCTCCCGTGAGGCACTTCCCCACGCCAGGAGGGCCTGCAAAGAGCAGGTGCGGCATAGAACCGGTTTTAACGTAGTGTTTGAGCCTCTTGACGATGTGATCCTGACCAACTATCTCGTCCAGCCTCTGTGGGCGATACTTTTCAACCCACGGTTTCTCAAGGACTTTAACCTCCCTCGGTTCCTCGGGCATGGCTTTCACCTAAAGGCTTATTTTCTCGAAATGTTTAAGGCTTTTGCCATGGATCCGCTTGAGCACGCCTCGGTTCCGAGTCTGGTATATCTAGCGCTCTCACCCGAACCATCTCTGGTCTTCCTGACGGCCTTAGTCGTCGGAGCGGTCTTCCCTGACATCGACGTCTTGGCTGGAGAGCACCGCTCGTACCTCCACTCACTCCTTCTGTTCCTCCCTGCTCTTCTCGTGGCAGTTCTACTCGGGGGCTACCCTCTAGCCTTTGCCCTCGGCTGGCTCAGTCACCTGTTCCTTGACTTCTTCACGGGGGTGATTCCCCCGGTTTACCCCCTTTCGAAGCGTGGTTGGGGGTTGTCAATTGCCGTTACCGGGCCGATGGATTTTGGGATTGAGGTTAAGCTAATCGAAAGATACCCAGAGAAAAGGCACGATTACAGGCTGGAAATCGGCGGAAGTCTCGCACTCGCCCTTTTAACGCTCCTCACGGCCATAATCAGACTGCACTGAGCGGTTCAGTGCAAAACTTTTATACCTCGATGTCCAACTACAACCGGTGGTTCTCATGGGGAAGCTCGACTGGATTAGGGAAGAGCTCCAGGAGCTTAAGGAGAAGGGCCTCTACGTGACTATAAGGAAGCTCGAAAGCCCCCAGGGCCCTTGGGTTGTGGTTGATGGAAAGAGAGTTCTCAACATGTGCTCCAACAACTACCTCGGTCTTGCGGCACATCCCGAAATCAGGTATGCAGCTATAAGGGCAATCCTCGACTACGGTGTCGGCGCTGGGGCCGTTAGAACGATAGCCGGAACGATGGAGCTCCACGTCGAGCTGGAGGAGAAGCTCGCCAAGTTCAAGAAGAGGGAAGCTGCAATCCTCTTCCAGAGCGGTTACAACGCCAACCTTGGAGCCATAAGTGCCCTCCTCAAGAAGGGCGAAGATGGAGTGTTCATAAGCGAAGAGCTGAACCACGCGAGCATAATAGACGGAATGCGCCTCAGCGGTGCTCCAAAGGTGATTTACAAGCACATAGACGTGGAAGACCTTGAGAGGAAGCTCAAGGAGAACAAGGACAAGAAGAAGAAAATCATCGTCAGCGATGGAGTTTTCTCCATGGACGGTGACCTCGCTCCTCTCCCGGAGATGGCTGAGCTTGCCGAACAGTACGATGCCATACTCTACATTGACGATGCACACGGTGAAGGCGTTCTCGGCGACAGCGGAAGAGGAATTGTAGACCACTTCAATCTCCACGACAAGGTTGACTTCGAGATGGGAACTTTAAGTAAAGCCTTCGGTGTCATAGGCGGCTACGTAGCCGGTCCAGAGGAGGCAATCGAGTACCTCCGCCAGAGGGCAAGGCCGTTCCTCTTCTCAAGCGCGCCGAATCCGCCCGATGTCGCCGCTGCCATAGCTGCCGTTGAAATACTCCAGAGGAGCGACGAGCTCGTCAGAAAGCTCTGGGACAACACCCACTTCCTCCAGAAAGGATTGAGAGACCTCGGATACGACCTCGGCAACACAAAGCACCCGATTACTCCCGTTATGCTCTACGACGAGAAGCTCGCCCAAGAGTTCAGCAGGAGGCTCTACGACGAGTACAACATCTTTGCCCAGGCGATAGTCTATCCAACCGTCCCGCTCGGAACTGCCAGAATAAGGCTCGAACCTTCCGCGGCCCACAGCAAGGAGGACCTGCAGTACGTTATAGACGCCTTCGAAGACCTGGGGAAGAAGACTGGCTTTTTGAAGTGAGGTTTTTGTGTTTTCCTCACTCTTTCAATCAACCTGTCCACAATCAGGCTTCACGAGGTTCGCGCTTGAGGTTATCCTCCTATGGTATCCACCAGGGGCGGTTTTCCTTGTGATGGCTACCCAACGTGTCTCTGGCAATCTCATAGGTTTTCTTGAGTTCAGGGTTCTGAGCGTATCTATATGAGATGATTCTTACGCCCGTTTATCTTCCATGGATCGCAGGTGAATACGGGAAAGGCTCAACGGGGAGAAGTCTGGATAATCCAGAAACAGTCCATTGGAATAAGCGGACTTTCTTTTCTCTTTGGTTTTTATGCGCTCCCGTGAGCCAGCATCTCCAATACAAAATTGACGTACACCACAAATGCAATCGAGAGGTACAGTGATAGGATAACTAAAACTGCTCTCTCCTTGAGGTTTTTTCTCTCAATCCGGATGTTGAATACGCTATCTATGATCCCGATAACTATATACGGTACGAGTGGAAGCAATAGTAAGACCTTTGCTTCTGATACAGGGGTAAGACCTCTGTGGAGTATGAACAAGAGTGAGTAAGCCAATTTCCCCGATATAAACCCAATGCCTGCCAGTAAGAGTTCAAATTTAAGAGCCTCCTTCATCCTGAGGATCTTTTTGAGGAGTAACCTTACAATAAGCCAGTAAATTCCAGGGATCATTGATTGGAGAAGCTCCAAGAGCAGAAATATAGGAGGTAATACTGCTCCCGCAATCTCAACGGCCCCCACAATCACTGCCGCCAGTGGTGGAATGCCAAGTTTCGTTAGAAGTTGAGCGATCTCTAATTCGTGCTCCTTTAAGTAGTCCAAGCCACCCCACACAAAGCCTGCAAGGGGAAAGTAAGCGAGAATTGTAATCTGTGCTATAATGTCGTTGTGGAGTGTTGAGGATAATTTAATGGCTCCTATCACTGCGAATATAAAACCCGTTGTTATTACCAGCGATCCAACGAACCCATTTAAAAGCTTCTCCTTGGAAATCTTTGACATAAGCCACGCCGAAAGAATGGCTGAGGGGCCTGCCCATATCAAAGCGAAAATTAGTATTCCCATTAGTAAGTCCACATTATTCCCCTAGTGGGGAGATTCTCCCTCTTATTTAAAGATTTTGCAGCGGAGATCAAATTGAAATGAACTGAGGATTGCATGGTTCTCAAAACTTCACCCACTCGACCTTATAGTATGTAACATCACCGTCGTCGTCAACAACGGCCATTATCATCTCCTTTCTGACGCCGTGGGCTACTCTCACGCGAGCCGTCACGTCGTGGGGCGTAAGCGTTTTATGCTCGGGGACAACCCAGACGAGCCACTGCGAATGTTCATCCATTCCTCTCCTGTAAACCCTGAAGTGGGAGCCGAACTTTAAACCCGACTTTACGGTGTAGCCCCTATCCCTCAAATCCTTGTAGACGAGGTACTTGGCATCGAACAGCTCGTCTTCCTTCCTTCCGAGCTTCATAATCTCCTCAAGGGTTAGCCTTCTCCTGCCGTCCCTGACCTCTATCTTTCCCCTCTCCACCAGATAGGCCGCCTCAATTAGAGAGAGGAACACCTTCCCGTTGACGAGCTTGCCGTAGTGGCGGTTGTTGTAAAGGCCGTCTATCGCGTTCTTATCGGTTGAGAAAACCCTGTTCCCGCTGAGGTAAAAGACTATCATCAGCTCCCCCTCCACTCCTCAGCCGGTAAAATCATATAGTATGCATCTTCACCGTCGGCGTAGTAGCCTACGATCCTCTTCACCTTCTTGAAGCCGAAGCGCTCGTAGAGCCTTATCGCCTTCTCGTTGCTGACCCTCACTTCGAGGCCGATGTAGCGGGCGCCCCTCTTTATGAGCCTCTCTATGGCCTCCGTCAGGAGGGCCGAGCCTATGCCGTTTCCCCTGTACGCTGGATCAACGGCTATGCTCATTATGTGCCCCTCAAGGTCCGGCCTCAGGTAGGCCATTACGTAGCCGATAACCTTTCCGTTGTATTCCGCAACCAGAAAAGTATCGGGATTGTTCTCAAGGAAGACGAGGAAAATCCCCCTTGGGTAAGCCTCCCTGAAGGACTCGCGCTCTATCCTCATGACCTCACTTATGTCAAAGAGCTTTGCGGGCCTGATTATAACCATCGCCAGTGGTATTCTAATCTCCTTCCTCATGGAAGAGCTCATGCTCTTAACTCCTCCCCAAGGCTTTTAAGCCTTGAGGGACTACGTCCGGTTGCGTGATGAGCACTCTCGAACCTGACGGGAGGATGATGACCGGATTCCTGGCTGATTCTTTCCCTCCACTCGCCGGAGTAAAGTTTAAAGCCCACCCGTCCAACCTATTCGGTAGGTGGTGCCATGCGGATAATCGATGACCCCCATAAGCCCGTCGGAATCGTGACCGGTGAGGCGACCGTTAGCTCCTTTCAGTTCTACGCTCATCCCGAGGTTGACCTTAAGTTTGGCGACTTCGTCGTTGCAAGGCTCTGCAAGGAGGCCAAGGACAGGGCCTGTCGCGATGGCGAGAGCGGGGAGTGGGTGATAGGCACTATAAGGGGGATAAAGAACATAAACTGGCTCCTCAGCGAGGGTAAGAGCACCTACACCTCCCTGGAACTCGACATAAGGGAGTACGGAGAGAGCATAGGCGAGAACGAGGCCCTAATAGTTACGGTTCACGTCCTCGGGAAGGTGCAGTTCAACGGTGAGAAGGCGGAGGTAGTGCCCACAAGGGTTCCAGTGCCCAACGGCAACAGGGTTTACCTCGCCAGCTCAGACCTCTTGAGGGCGATCTACTACGGCGGGAACGGCTATATCGAGGTTGGCAGGCTGATAATAAGGGACGACGTCCCTGTTTACCTCAACGTGAACGAGCTCGTCTCAAGGCACTTCGCAATTCTGGCCGTCACCGGCGCGGGAAAGAGCAACACAGTCTCGGTAATGCTCTGGAAGCTGGTTGAAGAGCTCGGCGGGACCGTGATAGTCCTCGACCCCCATGGAGACTACACGAAGCTCAGCCTCCCCGGGACGGGAAGGGAGTACGTGAACCTTATCGAGGCAAAGATAAGGCCCGAGGCAATGGACGGTGAAGAGCTCGCCGATTTGATGGAGATACAGAGCAACGCCAGCATACAGAGGTCATACCTTCTCAGGGCTTGGGACACCGTGCTCCACGAGCATCAGGGCGTTGGCGGCAGGGAAGCGGTGAAGCTCGTCCACGATTTGCTCCAGAGGTGGGCGAGCGAAGGTGGTGGAACTTACTGGGACCCCCACGCCGGCCAGTACAGGGATCTGGGTGAGATAAAGTCCGCCGAGAAGGAGACGATAATGAGGCTTACGATGAAGGTCTCGCGCTTCCTCAGAAACTACGGTCATCTGCTCTCAAGCGAGGACATAGTTGCGTCAATAGAGCCCGGGAAAGTGAACGTAATTGATCTAGGCCCCCTCGACGAGGGTCAGATGAAGCTGGTCGTTGCCAAGTTACTTGAAAAGGTCTTCGAGACGAGGATGGACTACGAGAAGGCCAGAAAAAGGCTCGATTACCTCAGAACGGCTTACTCCGGCAATATCTCTTCAGTCGCGGAGGAAATAGAGGAGCTGGAGAACTTCATGAGGGACGTTGAGAGGGAGTATCCTGCCTTAGCGGAGCCGGTGATGGTTATCGTTGAAGAGGCCCACATCTTCGCGCCCCACGGCGAGAAGGGAGGAGCAGTCAGAATCCTCGGAAGGATAGCTAGGGAGGGGAGGAAGTTCGGAGTCGGACTCGGGCTCGTCTCCCAGAGGCCGAGCAGATTGAGCGAGGACGTTCTGAGCCAGACCAACACCAAGATAATAATGCGCATAGTCAACCCCAACGACCAGCAGTATGTCATCAGGGCCAGCGAGCAGGTTAGCGGAGAACTAATGAGCGACATAGCCGGCCTCGGCAAGGGTGAAGCCGTCATAGTCGGCCAGGCGATAAGTTTGCCAGCTTTAGTGAAAGTGTACAACTTCAAGGCCCTCGGCGGGAACTACGGTGGAGAAGACATCGGCGCGGTGGAGAGGTGGCTTGCCAGAAAAAAGCGCGAGGAAGAGGAGAGGAAAAAGGAAGAGCTCTACGATGAGGAGGGCGTTGAGATAGACTTTTGAGAACGTGAGACGAAATAGGGATGGTGAGAGGATGGAAGACATAAAAGACCTCTTTGATAAGCTCCCAGAAGACCTAAAGAGGGAGGTCATCGATTACATAGAGTTCCTTCTCGAAAGGAGGGTTCCGCATAAGAGGGGGAAACTAAAGCTCCAGTGGAAGGGTGGTCTCAGGGAGTTTAGGGAAAAGTACACGTCCTTAGAGCTCCAGCACAAGGCCATGGAATGGTGGGACTGATGTTCCTTGTGGACACCAAGAAACACGGTTTAAAAATAGTTAGTTTCGACTCTGATTTTGATGGCACGGATATGGGAAGGATTACCCCACGTCAAGCACTGAGTTTTGTAAAAAGCTGAAGGGTTGGTGTTATGGAATGAAGTTCGCCCACATAGCGGATGTCCACCTCGGCTTCGAGCAGTACCGACTGCCCTATCGGGCCGAGGAGTTCGCGAAGGCCTTTCGGGAGGCGATTGAGAAGTCCGTCGCCGAAAAGGTTGACTTCATACTCATCGCTGGCGACTTATTTCACTCCAGCAGGCCAAGTCCCGAGACGATAAAGGAGGCCATCGAGATACTGGAGCTCCCAAAGAAGAAAGGAATCCCGGTCTTCGCCATAGAGGGCAACCACGACAGAACCCAGAGGAAGGTTTCGGCATATCATCTCCTTGAGAGGCTCGGCCTCCTAAACCTTGTTGGGCTGAGGGAGGAGAAGGTTGAGAACGACCACCTCACCAGCGAGAAAGTTGCCGGAAAGTACCTTGTCAAGGGAGTTTTTGAGAGAGGCAGCAAAACCGTTGAGATACACGGTCTCAAGTACATGAGCGCGGCGTGGCTTGAGAGGAATAAACTCTCGGACATTTTCCATCCCGCCGGGGATGCCATCCTGATGCTCCACCAGGGGATAAAGGAACTCGTCGAGGAGATGATGGGGAAACTGCCGGAAAGCCAGAGGGACTACTACGAGCTGAAGATGGCCGACCTCCCAAAGGGCTACCTCTACTACGCCCTCGGTCACATACACAGGGAGTTCGTAACGAGCTATGACATTGGGACGCTAGTTTATCCCGGCTCGCTCCAGCGCTGGGACTTCGGTGACTACGAGATTAGATATCGCTGGAACGGTAGGAGCTTTGTTCCCGAGGCCGGGACGAGGAAGGGGTTCTACATCGTCGAGGACTGGAAGCCAATGTTCGTCGAGCTGAAGGTCAGGCCCTTCATAGACGTCAAGATAAAGGCCGACGAGGAAACTGTGAGGAGGGAACTCAAGCGCCTCTCGGCGAAGATTCCGGGGGAGGCCTTTGTGAGGATTGACGTAAGGTGGGAGAGACCCTTCGACGTTTCCTCCCTTCAGGCCATCATCAACGTCCGCTATCTCCACCTGAGGACCCGCTTCGAGGGCAGAAAGTCCAAGCTAGGTAGCTCTCGCGCTCCCCTCGCCAAGGAGTACTTCACCCCCTTCGAGCTGAAGGTCATAGAGCTCACAGGGGAGAAGAGGCTTGATAACATCGAGGAGGTAATCGAACTCTTCCTCGGACAGAAGGAGGAAGAACCGGCTAAAAAGCCGGAGAAGCCTGAGATGAGCAAAAAAGCTGAGGGGCGGAAGGAGGAAAAGAGGAAGGAGAAAGTCCTTCCGAAGGTTAAGAGGGCGGGAGACCTGACGGCCTGGCTCGGTGGTGGGAGATGAAGGTTGAGAAGCTCATAATCAAGGACTTCAGGTCACACAAGCTGACCAAGGTAACCTTCACGGGCGGGATAAACCTCATAGTCGGCCAGAACGGGAGCGGTAAAAGCTCCCTCCTCGACGCCCTTCTCATCGGCCTCTACTGGCCCACCAAGCCCAAAGACCTGAAGAAGGACGACTTCATGCGCATCGGAGGAACATCAACCGAGATAACCGTCTTCATCGAAAAGGACGGTGTCAAATACCAGATACACCGCAACATCACCCGCGGACTGGCCTTCGTCAAGTACTACGACGGTTCCTGGAAGGCGCTTGAGACGGGTCAGAAGGGGGTTAGGGACTGGGTCGAGAAGATGGTCCCCTACGACGTCTTCCTAAACGCGATATACATACGCCAGGGGGAAATCGACGCAATACTTGAGAGCGACGAGAGCAGGGAGAAGGTGGTGAGACAGGTTCTCGGTCTGGACAGGTATGAAAACGCCTACAGCAACCTCCTTGAGGTCAGGAGGGAGATTGAGAGGCGCATAAAGTCAACCAAGGACTACCTGAAGAGCACCGAGAGGATAGACGAGCTCATCAGGGAGCTTGAGGGGGAGCTCACCGCAACCCTGAGGGAGATAAACAACCTGGCTCCGCTGATACCGAAGCTTACGGCGGAAGTTCGGGAGCTGGAGGATAAGGTCGGCCGGCTGGACGCTCTCCAGGGGGAGATAAACTCGCTGAGGGTTGAGCTTGAGAAAGGCGAGGGCGAGCTCAAGGCCCTGCAGGCCCGGATGAGGGAGCTTGAGAAGAGGGCCGAAGAGGGCGGGAAGCGCATCGGGGAGCTTGAGGAGAAGGTGAAACGTGCCAGAGAGCTTGAGAACGATGCCGAGCGTTACCTGAAGCTCAGCTCCTTCAAGGAGAGGTATTTGAGGGAGAAGGCCGGGATTGAAAAGCGCATGGAAAGTTACCGGGCGAGCCTCAGGAGCATAGAGGAGAGGCTGAAAGAGCTTGAGGAAAAGAAAAAGAAGAAGGAAGAACTTGAGAAGGAGAGGGAAGAGCTGAGGAAGAGGCTGAAGGAGCTTGAGGTGTTCAGGAAGGAGTTTGAGGAAGCAAGGGCCATAATGGAGAACCTTAAGGGGCTGAAGAAGAAGCTCAAAATGACGCCGGAGGAGATAGAGGGGCTCTCCAGGGAGATTGAGATGGCAAAAAAGAGACGCGAGGAAATCCAGAAGGAGATTGAGTCCATTAAAGGCAGACGCGGTGAGCTGAGGAGTCAGGTAAGCGAGAGGAACAGGGCGATTCTGGAGCTGAAAAAGGCCAAAGGAAAGTGCCCGGTCTGCGGGAGCCCCCTCACAGAGGAGCACAGGAAGGAACTCCTTGAGAAGTACCGCCTTGAGGTTAAGGAGCTCTCCTCTGAGATGAAGAGGCTGGAAGCCAGGGAGAATGAGCTGAGGGATGAGCTTGGAAAAGTCGAGGACATCCTGAAGAGGGAGAAGGAACTTATATCCCAGAGGGAAATCCTCGGACAGGTTCGCGAGTTTGAGGAGAAGCTTAAGGGCTACGACCTTAAGGCCCTTGAGAAGAAGGCCCGGGAGTACGAGGATGTAAAGGCCCGGCTGGGGAGAATCGAGGGCGAACTTGAGGGAATATCCAGGGAGATTGGTTCGGAGAAGTCCCTTGGGGAGAAGAAGGCAAAGCTTGAGGAAGAACTCTCCCGGCTTGAGGAGGAACTGAAGAAACTTGAGGGTGAGCTCTCCTCCCTGGGCTTTTCAAGTCTTGAGGAACTCGATGGAGAAGTTTCCCGCCTCGAACCCCTTTACAAGGAATACCTCGGACTTAAAGACTCCGAAAGGGAACTTGAGAGGGAGAAGGCCCTTATGAAAAGGCTCGAAGGCAAGATTGCCTCCCTCAGGGAGGAGATGAGGGAGAAGGAGGGGAAAGTTAGGGCCCTCCGGGAGGAGCTCGCCGGCAAGGAAAATGCTTACGACCAGAAGGAGCACGAGGAAGCGAGAGAGCGCCTGACTGCCCTCCGGGAGGAGCTCGCCGGCAAAAAGGCCAAACTCGATGCCCTTGAGAAGAGGCGGGACGAGCTGAAGGCCAGCATTGAAAAGCTCAGGATAGAGAAGGAGAGGCGGAAGGAAAAGGAGGAGGAGCTCGAAAAGCTCAGGAAGGCCCGCGAAAGGGTTCAGGAACTGAGGGAGAAGGTCAAGCGCTTCAAGGCCCTCCTCAGGGAGGACGCCCTCAGCGAGGTTGGGAGGATAGCGAGCGAGATATTCGAGGAGCTCACGGAGGAGAAGTACTCCGGCGTCACCGTGAAGGCCGAGGACAACAGGGTGAAGCTCGGCGTCGTCTACGACGGGAAGGAATACGGCCTCGGCTTCCTCAGCGGGGGCGAGAGGATTGCCCTCGGGCTGGCCTTCAGGCTCGCCTTATCGCTCTATCTCGCCGGTGAGATGAGTCTCCTGATTCTTGATGAGCCCACCCCATACCTAGATGAAGAGAGGCGGAGGAGGCTCGTTGACATAATGCAGCGCTACCTCAGGAAGATACCTCAGGTCATAGTCGTTTCCCACGATGAAGAGCTCAAAGACGCGGCCGACAGGGTCATCCGCGTAACCCTGGAGAACGGGGTCTCAAAGGTGAGCGAGGTGGAGCTCGGTGTATAGGCTGATAGACAGGAAGAGCGTTGACAGGATCAAGGACATGCTTGAGACGGGCTACCTGGAGGCTGTCAGGAAACTCCAGGGGCTGGAGTGGAGGGAACTGCCTGAGAGGAGACCCAGCAGGGTCTACGCCGTTGACGGAAGTCAGGGGAAGCAGAGGCTCAGCGGGACGATATTCTACGCCGTCTCAAGCTACGCCTTCGGCAACGGGCCGGCTTACAGGCTGGTCTACACCAACGCCATGCTCTACAACCAGGGGATTTCTGACCAGATAATAAGGCTCCAGATGGAGACCCTTGAGAACAAGCTCGGCTACCTCTCTGGCGAACTCGGCGGCGTTGACTACGTGATGATGGACGGTACTTTAACGGGCTCCCTGACGAGGCCACCGGTTTACCCCGAGAGCATAAGGGGCATAAACGCCCTTCAGGTCATTCTGGAGGACGAGTTTAATTCCATGATAGAGTTCGTGCTGGAGAGGCTCGGCGAGAACTACCACTACCTTGAGTCCAAGCTGAAAAAAGAGCGGAAGAGCCATGAGGGGGTAATATTCGCGGAATCCCTCATGGAAGACGTTTTCAGGAAGTTCTTCGGGAACAAGCTCATTGCCCACTCAAAGGGAATCAGGATTAGAAACTGCGAAACCGCGCCGGAAAAGGTGCTGATACCCCTCGATGCCCTTGAGAACTACAGGGGAAAAAGCGTGGAGGAAGCTGTGGAGAGCCTGAGGAAAAAGTACTGCCGGGAGATAGTCATCGAGGACATCAGGGAGGCCATTCACGTTGTTCTGAGCTACATCGAATACCTCTACTCCCTTGAGCAGCTGCTCGGCATGGATGTGGGGCTGATTTACGTCGCCAAGAGCTTCTATACAAAGAGGTTTGCAAAGAAAGCCGGCGTTGACCTCCCCGACGTGCCCTATCTAGACGCCTACCTCCGGAATAAGTTCGGCGAGGAAGTTCCGGGCTATCTGCCGTTCCCGGAGCCGGTTAAGGTGGAGCACTCCCTCCCGGAGTCGCTGAGGAAGTTCTTCCCGAAAACCGAGAAGATGAGCTCCAAGGGAGTTTACTCCGCGTACATCCGCACCATGCGCGGTGGGGTTATCTACCTCCTCCAGAGCAACAGAGAAATCAACGACGAGCTTTTGAGCGAAATCCTGTGGCACGAGAGCAGCGGCTACTTCAGGCCACTTCAGAGGACCCACGAGGGCGTTAAGATAGAGAAGAAGGCCTTCGAGGCCGAGCTCTCGGCACTTCTCAACATAATCAAGAGGGAGGCACCGCACCTCAGGGTATTTCTCAAGTACGGCCGCTCACCTCTTGAATAGGCCAAAGCATTTAAAGGGTGGACAAAAACTCCAGCACATGAGGAAGTGGCTCCCCACACTGGCACTGCTCTCGCTCCTCTCCATACTCCTCGGCGTCTACGTTGGCCCGGTAAAGCTGGGCTTTTCCGACGTTACCGCCGGGATTGCCTACGGCGTAAAGCTCACTCTCGCGCGCTTTACAGGATGGAAGGTCGGAGGGGAGCCTCGCTACTTCCTCATAGTCTGGGAGCTCCGCCTTCCCGAGGTTTTGCTCGCTTACCTCGTCGGCGTTTCCCTTGCATCCGCTGGAACCGCTTCACAGGCCCTCTTTAGAAATCCCCTTGCAGATCCCTACATAATCGGCATAAGCTCCGGCGCTGCCCTTGGCGCCGCCCTCGCGACCCTCGTAAGTCCCGTTTACATGGGGCCTTTCGCGCTTGTTTTCTCCCTCCTCTCCGTTCTGGTGGTTTACACGGTCTCGAAGGTTGACGGAGGAATCCCCGTCGATACCCTCCTCCTTGCGGGTATAGCCTACGGCTTCTTAGCTAACGCCGGCACATGGTACGTCTACGCCACCCACCCCGAGAGCACCCAGATAACCATGATGTGGCTCCTCGGGAGCTTCGGCGGGGCAACATGGGGCAAGGTGCTCCTCATATTGGTCGTCTCAGCCCTTGGAGCGGGCTTCCTCTCCCTGAAGTGGCGTGAGCTCAACTTAATCCTCTTCGGCGAGGAGAGCATAGCCCTCGGCCTCGACGTCCACCTCTATCGCAAGCTCTTCCTCTTCACGGTGGCGGTTCTGACGGCCTTTGCGGTTTACACCTCGGGGATAATAGGCTTCGTGGGCCTGATGAGCCCCCACATCGTCCGCCTCCTCCTCGGGCCCAACCACCGCGACCTGACCCCGGCGAGTGCCCTCTTCGGAGGGACGCTCCTCGTCTTCGCAGACCTGCTGGCCAGAACGGTTGCCAGGCCGACGGTTCTTCCGGTTGGGATAATCACGGCCCTTATGGGAGCGCCCTTCTTCCTCTACCTCCTAATGAAGCACAAGAGGGGTGAGCTCGTGGCATGAGGCTCACGGCCAAGGTAAGCTTCTCCTACGGGCAGAGGGAAGTCCTGAGGGAAGTTGAGCTGAGGGCAGAGAAGGGCGAGCTCCTCGCCATAATCGGGCCCAACGGCGCTGGAAAGACGACACTCCTAAAGTGCCTCTCAGGCATACTCAGGGCCGAGGGGACGGTGAGGGTTGACGGGGTGGAGCTCCTCGCCCTTAAGCCCTCCGAAAGGGCAAATTACATCACCTACGTCCCCCAGAGTTCCTTCCCGCAGTTCGCCTTCACCGTGGAGGAGTTCGTCGAGATGGGTGCCTACATAACGAGGGGAAGCGTTGAGGAAGCTCTGAGGAGGGTCGGCCTCTGGGAGAGGAGAAAGGACAGGATAACCGACCTCTCCGGTGGAGAGTTCCAGCTGGCCCTTATAGGGAGGGCCCTGGCCCAGGGGAGCAGGGTTATGCTCCTCGACGAGCCGACGAGCCATCTGGATGTTAACCACTCGGTCATGATAATGGAGCTCCTCCGCGAGCTCAAGCGGGAGAAAATCGTTATAGCGGTTCTCCACGACCTCAACCTAGCCCTCAACTACGCCGATAGGATGGTTATCCTGAAGGACGGGGCCAAGTTCTGGGAGGGGAAGGGAAGTGAGCTCACTGGAGAAGTCCTCAGCGAGGCCTACGGCGTGAGGGTTCTCATCAGGGAAGTCGAGGGTCAGAGGGTCGTCCTCCCGAGGCCGGCAAAGGTTTAAAACCATTCGAGCGTTTCTATCAGGGGTGAGAGAAATGGAGAAGAAGACCGGGACGACGACTGTTGGAGTGAAGGCAAAGGACGGTGTTGTGCTCGCCGCTGACACCCAGGCATCGCTTGACCACATGGTGGAGACCCTCAACATAAGGAAAATCCTTCCGATAACCGACAGGATAGCGATAACCACCGCTGGAAGCGTGGGCGACGTTCAAGCGCTCGCGAGAATGCTTGAGGCGGAGGCTCGCTATTATCAGTTTACATGGGGCAGGCCTATGACGGCTAAGGCCATGGCGCACCTGCTCAGCAACATACTCAACGAGAACAAGTGGTTCCCCTACCTCGTCCAGATAATCATAGGTGGCTACGTTGAAGAGCCGACTCTGGCCAACCTCGACCCCCTCGGCGGTCTGATATTCGATGACTACACTGCCACGGGCTCGGGCAGTCCCTTTGCAATAGCGGTTCTTGAAGAGGGCTTTAAGAAGGACATGAGCGTTGAAGAGGCCAGAGAACTCGCCGTAAGGGCCGTCAGAACCGCTGGAAAGCGCGATGTTTACACCGGGAGCAAGAAGGTTCAAGTGGTCGTCATCACCAAGAATGGCATGAAGGAGGAGTTCGTGGAGTTTAACGATTGAACCAATCCCTTTTTAACAACCCCCAACTATTTCTTGCCATGAGGAAAGGTTTCGTTGCACTCGTGCTGGTCGGCCTTCTGCTTGTTTCACTCTGCTCTGCCGTTGAGCTCGCATACCCGAGGGGTTCCGTTCTTGAGCAGGTCAGGGAGATAATCAAAGCCGACGAGGAAATAAGGGGTCTCTACTTCAAGGAAATGCCGAGGATAGTCGTGATAACCCGCGCCGAGGCAATAAGGATGTTCTCAAGTCCACCAGCTGAGGACAGGGTCAACGAGCTGACATACAAGCTTACTCTCCTGATACCGGGCAACTACTCCTTTGAGAGGGCCAAGAGGCAGGAGGAGGCGGGATGGATAGCTATGACGGTTGGGAACACGGTCTACATCATAGGGGAGAACTTCGAGGCAAACCCAAGCATGGCGAAGAGGGCTTTGGCCCACGAGCTCGTCCATGTCCTCCAGAGGCAGTGGTTCAACGCCAAATACGGTGCCGACACCTTCGACGGGACGCTAGCCGTCAGGGCGCTCGTTGAGGGTGATGCAGACCTCGTGGCGGACATCTACTGCAAGCTCAACGGGATACCGATATACAAGATAAGGTCGCTCGGGGGCAACCCTCTGGACGATCTCGGGAGGTTCCCCTACGTCTACGGCGACCGCTTCGTGAGATACCTCTATGAGAAGGGTGGCTGGGAACTCGTGAACAGCGCCTACAGACGTTACCCTGTCTCGACGGCCCAGATAATGAACCCCGAGCTCTACCTCGAAAACGTAACCCCCGTAAACGTCTCCCTGGGCGTCCCTGCCAACTGGACGGTGATGAGGGACGACAGGATGGGGGCCTTCTACGTTTACGTCCTCCTGCGCGACAGTGCGAAACTGGGCAACTCGACCGCTTGGAAGGTCTCCAAGGATTGGCTCGGCGACAGGCTGGTTTTGGCAGTTAACGGAACCGACTACGTCCTCCTCTGGAAGGTCGAGTTCTCAAGCGAGAATTCGGCAGAGCTATTTGCCGAGACCCTAAGGGGACTCGCCGGTAAGGACGACTACGCGAGGTTCACGATAACCCGTGAGGGCAACGTTGTTTTGCTGAAAGCCGTTAGGAGGGTCAGGGTTGAGGCTTAGGTGTCCAATCTGCGGAAGGGAGTACGATAAACCCGTGCAGAGGTGCGAATGCGGTGAGCCGGTGGAGTTTGAACTCTTTGAGGGAGAGCCTTACATCGCCAAGACAGTCTGGGAGAGGTTTTACGACTTCTGGCCCATCGAGCCAGAGCTTGGGCTTTCCCTCGGTGAAGGCGATACACCTCTCATCAAATCAAAGCTCGGAAAGGAACTTGGGGTAAAGCTCTACCTCAAGAACGAAACGGTTAATCCCACATGGAGCTTTAAAGACAGGGGAACGTTTCTGGCGGTGAGCTACGCTCTCAAAGCGGGCTATAAGGCCGTCGGAACGGTCTCGACCGGCAACATGGGGGCCAGCGTTTCAGCCTACGCATCGCGCTTTGGCCTTAAGGCGAAAATCCTCGTTTCTGAAAGCGCGAGCGACGAGAAGGTGAAAGCCATCTCCGTCTACGGCGGGGACGTGATAAGGGTTAAAGGCGACTACGGGAGGCTTTACTTCGAGAGCCTGAAGCTTGGAGAGAAGCTCGGTATCTATTTCATAAACTCCGACAACCCGTTTCGCGTTGAGGGCTACAAGGGCATCGCCTTTGAGATAGCGGAGGAGCTGAGTCCGGACTACGTTTTGATTCCCACCAGCTCTGGGGGCCTCTTCAGGGGAATAGCGAAGGGATTCATCGAGCTGAAGGAAAGCGGGCTGATTGATGAGCTCCCCACGCTCGTTGCGGTTCAGGCGGAAGGCTGTTCACCGATATGCAGGGCGTTCAAAGAGGGGAAAGAAAAAATCGAGCGCTTCGAAAGGCCAGAAACGATAGCAAAGGCCATCGCCAACCCCTACCCACCGAGCGGTAACGCGGTTCTGAAGCTCCTAAGGGAGTTCGGCTGGAAGTGCGTTGCGGTGAGCGATGGGGAAATCATCAAAGCGCAGAAAAAGCTCGCGGGAGAAGGCCTCTTCGTCCAGCCCGCGAGCGCGACTGGAATTGCCGCGCTGAAGAAGCTCACCCAGAGTGATGTTATTTCCGAGGGGTCAAAGGTAGTTTCGATTCTTACTGGTTCGGGATTGAAGACACTCCCCCATGCGGAAGGCGGGGAAGCTAGGGAGTGCCCCCTCGAAAACCTTGAAAACTGCCTGAGGTGATGGGAATGCTCGTCGGAATAGGTTTGATGCCCCACGGAAACCCGGTTTTGGAGCCCCCTGATGAGGAGACTAGAAAGCTGGCGGAGGTTCTCAGGGACATCGGGAGAGCCTTCTCTGATGTTGACTCCTACGTCCTGATAAGCCCGCACAACGTGAGAATGAGCGACCACCTCGGCGTTGTTATGGCGGAGAACCTGATTTCGTGGCTCGGCTTCGAGGGAGTTGAACTTCCGGGGGAGTGGAAAACCGATCGAGAACTGGCCGAGAAAATATACAGGGCCGAAAAAGATGCCGGAATTCCAATAGTTGATTTGAACTTTGCCAGCAGGAGTGGTCAATACTCCCGCTGGCCCCTCAGCTGGGGAGAGCTAATACCCCTCCAGTTCCTCAGAAAGAGGCCTCTGGTTTTGATGACGCCGTCGAGGGGAATTGACAGGAAAACCCTCGTGAAGTCGGGCGAAATCCTCGGGAAAGTCCTTGAGGAGAGCGGGAAGAGGATAGCCCTTATAGTCAGCGCTGACCACGGACACGGGCACAGCGAAAACGGTCCCTACGGCAAGGTAAAGGAGAGCGAGGAGTACGACAGGCTTATCATGGAGCTCATCAACGAGAACCGGCTTGAAGAGCTTCCCAGCGTTCCCGAGGAGCTGGTGAGAAAAGCCCTGGTTGACAGCTACTGGCAGATGCTCATGATGCTCGGAGCTATGAGGGTTGGAGAATTTGAGCTTAGGGAGAGCGCCTATGCCTGTCCAACATACTTTGGCATGGCGGGAGCGCTGTGGGTGAGGAAGAACTAATGGGGACAGGCACATGGAAGGGGGCAAACTACAGGAAATAGAAAACGACCCCGATATGGAAGGACTTCGGCGTTGTTGAGCTAGAGGGTAGGAAAGCCAGCCACGACGATGACTGGGGAGTTGTTGAATGGCGAAGCCACTGAAACCAGAGGTTGATTTATCTCGACACAGTCCCTCAACGGCGTGAGCAAGCACGTCGGCAAGGACGTCGCACTTGAGCAGTACAGGCTCTACACTTCAAGCAAGTTCATCTCTATGGAGAGGGAAACAGAGGGCGACTGGGAAAGAGCATGGGAGTTATTCTTCAAATACACCGACAAGAAGGGGCTTAACATGATAGACGCACTGGCCCTTGCCATGATGGAGCGCTTGAAGATAAGAAAGGCCTTCACCTTCGATAGTGACTTCACCGTTCTCTTCGAGACCGCTCCTTAGGCCCCACTTACTCTCACTTACTTTTGTGTATTTTTAATACACAATGCTTATATATAATTGTGTATTGTTAATAAACATGATTGGCCTCAGAGAGATAACACTCGAATACCTCGGTGCCCTTGAGAAGGGAGAAGAGATTCCGAGGGAAATTAACCTCCCGAGGGGAAGCGACATAAAGGCCATAGTCGGCCCGAGAAGGGTCGGGAAGACATTCCTAATGCTCAGAACCGCCAGAGAACTCATTGAGAAGGGTGAAAACGTTCTTTACCTTCCCTTCGATGAGCCCGAGCTGAGGAAGCTCACCGCCCGCCAGCTGGCGGAGGAAATCAGGAGGGAGTTTCCGGAGGGAAGGGTTACGCTCTTCCTCGATGAAATCCAGGAGTGGGACGAGTGGGACACAAAACTGAGATGGCTCCACGACGTTGGTGACTTCAACATCTACGTCTCCGGCTCATCCTCTGCCCTTCTCTCATCGGAGATACCCTCAAAGCTTAGGGGAAGGCACCTTTCAAAGCTGATTCTCCCCCTGTCGTTTCGTGAGATCGCCGGAAAAGAGAGGCCGATGACATTCAGGGAGAGGGGTAAGCTCAGGAAACTCCTGGACGAGTACGTAAAGTGGGGGGGCTTTCCGGAAGTGTGGCTGACGAAATCGCGCGAGAAGGTTATTTCAATACTCGAGACGATATTCTACCGCGACATAATAGAGCACTTCGCCTTCAGGGACGTGAGGGAGTTCCGGGAGGTTTTCTATTACGTCCTATCGCTCTGCGGGGGTTACTTCACCTATCGCTCCCTCCAGAGGGCGCTTAAAGGGCTGGGAGTTGAGGCGAACGTTAAGACGATTATGAACTACCTTCACGCAATGGAGTCCTCTTTCCTCATCTTCGAGCTTCCGCTCTTTTCAACGTCCACAAAAAGGATAATGCGGAGTCCAAGAAAGCTCTACCTTGTGGATACTGCCTTTACAAGCCTATTCTTTAAGGGCCAAGATGCTGGAAGAAAAATTGAGAACTTGGTTTTTCTGGAGCTCCTGCGGGAGAAAAGCTACCGCAATCCTCTGATTGAGCTCTCCTACTACTCCGATGGAGACAGCGAAGTGGATTTCGTCATTAGAGTTGGGGGTGAAGTTACGGAGCTGGTTCAGGTTACGTACGAAATAACGCCCTCAAACTACGAAAGGGAAGTCCTCGGACTCCTCAAGGCCGGCAAAAGACTAGGGGTTGATAAGCTCACCCTCGTCACGATGGACGAAGAAAAAAAGCTCAGGGAGGGGGGGAAGATCATCGATGTAATTCCACTCTGGAAGTTTCTGCTCAGAGAACCTCAAAGCTAATTTCCAAAAGCTCCTTGCTCCTCCTGAAGCGGACTTTCCTAATTTTTATCGCCCCTATTTCTCCCGTCGTCTTCGTATGCTCCTTATTGCAGGCGTTGACGTTCCAGCCCTCGATGACGACCACTTTGAGGGCCTTTACCTCCTCGGGAACCGGGAAGAGGTCGTACATATCCTCGCCGAAGCGCTTCTTGGCCTCCTCGCGCGGGAGCTCGTAAACCTTGACGGGGGCGTTTTCCCTGATTTTCTCGTTGGCGAGACGCTCTATTTCCCTGACCTCCTCCGGAGTGGGCTTTCGGTCGAACTTGACCGTCAGGACTCCCCGGTTGCCTTTAACGTAGGTTGATGCAGTCCACTTGGCTTTCTCTCCAAGAACCTTGACAACCGCTCCCTTCACCACGTGGAGGGCGGTGTGTGTTCTAACCTCGTCCATGTCCGGGAGTTGGGGATGGAGGATATAGGGGTTTCGGTATGCTGGGTGCGGGGAGTTTTTGAAAGTCCTTCAGGTGAGCTATTCCCTTTCCGAATGAATTGCACCGGAACCTTTCAACGCTCAACGAAAACCGTTATAAAAGCCAAAGGGGATACACCAGTGCCGGATTAAATGCTTTTGAGGTGATCCACATGCCGGAGAAGAAGAGAAAGAGGGTTCTCATTTTGGGCGCCGCTGGCAGGGACTTCCACAACTTCAACGTCTTCTTCAGGGACAATCCAGAATACGAGGTCGTGGCCTTCACGGCTACGCAGATACCGGACATCGAGGGAAGAATTTACCCGCCCGAACTCGCCGGCGAGCTCTACCCGAACGGGATTCCGATATGGAGCGAGGATGACATGGAGAAGATAATCAGGGAGCACGATATAGATATCGTCGTCTTCGCCTACTCAGACGTCTCACACGAGCACGTCATGCACCTCGCTAGCAGGGCTCACTCCGCTGGAGCCGACTTCTGGCTCCTCGGACCAAAGAGCACGATGCTCAAGTCCAGCAAGCCCGTCGTCGCTGTTACCGCCGTCAGAACCGGCTGTGGAAAGAGCCAGACCTCAAGGAAGGTCGCCAAACTGCTCCAGGAGATGGGCTACAAGGTCGTTGCCATAAGGCACCCGATGCCCTACGGCGACCTCAGGAAGCAGGTCGTCCAGAGGTTTGCAAGCTTTGAAGACCTCGACAAATACGAGTGCACCATCGAGGAGAGGGAGGAGTACGAGCCCTACATCGAGAGGGGAATGGTGGTTTATGCCGGCGTTGACTACGAGAAGATTCTCCGCGAGGCCGAGAAAGAGGCCGACATAATCCTCTGGGACGGCGGAAACAACGACTTCCCGTTCTACGTTCCCGACCTCTGGATAGTGGTTACAGACCCGCACAGGCCGGGTCACGAGCTCAAGTACCACCCCGGTGAGACCAACTTCAGGAGCGCTGACGTGATAATCATCAACAAGATCGACACCGCCAACCGCGACGACATCCAGAAGGTCAGGGAGAACATCGAGAAGATCAACCCGAACGCTACCGTCATCGAGGCGGCCTCGCCGATATTCGTTGACAAACCAGAGCTGATAAAGGGCAAGCGCGTCTTAGTTGTCGAGGACGGGCCAACGCTCACCCACGGTGGTATGAGGTATGGGGCAGGCTACGTTGCAGCTAAGAAGTTTGGGGCGAAGGAGATAATCGACCCGAGGCCCTACGCGGTCGGCTCAATCGTCGAGACCTACAAGAAGTACCCGCACCTCGACGTCATCCTTCCTGCAATGGGCTACGGCAAGAAGCAGATCAAGGAGCTCGAGGAGACCATCAACAGGGCCGATGCTGACGTCGTCATCATGGGCACCCCCGTTGACCTTAGGCGCTTCATGAACCTCAACAAGCCGGCCGTTCGCGTCAAGTACGAGCTTGAGGAGATCGGCCAGCCCAAGCTCAAGGACGTTCTTGAGGAGTGGGTTAAGAACTGTGAGAAGCTCAGGAAGTGAGCTTTTCTCAACTTTTCAATTCTTATCGTGAATCAGAGGTAGTTGCGTAGCACGAAGAGCACGAAACCAATGACTATGAGAATGAGAATCAGCCCGATTATGGTTTCCAGCACTGAGTACTCCCTCGCTTCCCCTTTCTCCCTTAGGAACTCCTTGGTCTTCACTCTAGCTCTTCTCTCGGAATCACGAATCGTCTTCTGGTCCGGAATTATGGCCCTGACCATGAAAACACTACCCTCGGTTATTTCCCCGAAGACTTAAGAATTTTTTATGGTAAGCTTGCACCAACCGGAAACCTTTTAGGTGGGAAGACAAAACTATCACCGCCCGGGGAGTGCCGCCGAAGGCGGAGCCGATGAACTTGGGCGGGTTATTACCCCCCTATTCAACGTCCTCGATGCCCTTCTCCGTTATCCTGAAGTAGGCCATAACACCCTCCGGCCTGAAGCGATGCCTCTCAAGGACTGCCAGCCTGAGGCCCGGCTTTGGAAGCTTGTCGAGCCTGAGTATGTCCTTGCACCGGTATCCCAGTGTGTGCTCCGCGACGGGTCTCGTCCTCTCAAGCCTCGTGTCGAAGTGAACCTGGTTTATAACTATGACAGGAATAGAGTTCTTTCTCGCCAGCCAGAGGAGTATCTGGAGCTGTCTGCTTAAATCGGCTATCAGCCCGCTCCGGTTCTCCTCCGCCCGGTAATGGGCTGTTATGGAGTCCACGACGATGAGGGAGAAGGTCTCGTCGACGAGCTTTTTAAGGGAGCCTATGACTTTTCTCTGCTCCTTCCAGTCGGCCGGGGTGAAGAGTACGAATCTGAAGAGGGCCTCCTCTGGATCAATGCCCCTGGAACTGGCCATCTGAGTGAGCCTCTCAGGTGAAAAGCCACCCTCGGTGTCAACGTAAGCCACCTTCCCCCCGCTGAGGAGGCCCGTCTGAACTGCCAGCGTTGTTTTCCCCGTTGCGTACGGCCCGTATACCTGTGTGAGAACCCCCTCTCCGAAACCCCCGCCCAGGAGTTCGTCCAACTTCCTGGAGCCGGTTGAGAGCATAGCTTTCCCTCAGAAGGTCATCTCCCTATAAAGCTCGGGCCTCTTGACGAGAACCCAGACGCGTCTCTTCCTCAGCTCCTCGGCGAGCTTTTCCGGGTCGCCCTCGCCATAAACACCGTAGTGCATGGGAATTACTATCCTCGGCCTTATATCCTCCACTATGTGAGCTGCTTCGCGCTCGTTCGCGGTGGAGCGTCCGCTTATTGGAACGAGGAGTATGTCGACCTTACCCCGGAGTCTCTGAAATATTGGGCTCGCGTAGGTGTCCCCGAGGTGCAGAACCCTCTTGTCGCCCTCTATGAGGTAGCCAACAGGATACTGGCTCGAAGGGTGCTCTACCGGGACAGCGGTCACCTTAACGCCGTTCTCCAGCTCTATGGTCTCCCCGATGTCAATCTCCCTCGCCCGGGTTATGCCGTCGCTCACCGCCATGAGGTAGACCTGCTTGGGTCCTATTACCGTTGCCCCCCTGAGCCTCGATAGCAACTCAACCTTCCCGTAGTGGTCGGTGTGCTCGTGGGTTATCAGTATGTAATCCACCTCCCCTATCCTGTCGTCGTCGACCTCAGGGTAGGGGTCTATCAATATCTTCACTCCCTTCGTCTCAATCCAGAAGCATGAGTGTCCGTACCAGATTATCCTCATCGGCTTGACCTCCTTAAAGTGCCTTCTCCAAAGCGGACTTAAAGTTTTCCCAGCGTTGGTTTTATTAAGGTCGCTCCCTATTTGAAACCGATGGGTATGAAGAGGAAGGGTCTAATAGTCAGGGAGCCCTTTGCGAGCCTTATAGTGGACGGCGAGAAGGTCTGGGAGATAAGGAAGTCCCGGACGAGGGTTAGGGGTGAGATTCTGATAATATCCAAGGGGAAGGCGATAGGAAAGGCCGAACTCGTTGAGGTTCTCGGTCCCTTCACTCCGGAGGAGCTGGCTGAGCACGAGGAAAAGCACAGGGCCAGCCCCGAGTTCCTGAGGGAATACTCCAACGGAAAGCCACTCTACGTATGGGTTCTTAGAAATGCTGAGCGCTTTGAGAAGCCCAAGGACGTTGAGATGGCCAGGGGAGTCCAGATATGGGCCAACGTGGTGGTCAAGGATGAGTAGGCGCTTCCTCTTCCCGGCCCTCAGGTGGCCTTTCTTCCTTCTCGTGGCCCTTTTCTTCGTCCTCGTCTTTGTTCTTTTCTCCGGTGCGGTTATGCTCGCCTTTCACCGGCTGGGAATCCCGCCCCAGGTTGCGGTTACGCTCTTCACCTTCGCCCTCGTTGGGAGCTTCATAAACATCCCCATAGCGGAGGAAGTAACATACGAGCCAGTGATACGTGTCCATTCTGCCGGTCTCTTCGGTCTTCTTTACAGCGTCCCATACTTCGACTGGGAGGAGAGAAAGACAGTGATAGCTATCAATGTTGGAGGAGCCCTCGTCCCCGTGAGCGTTGTGATATACGAGTTCATAAGGATGATTGAGTACTCCCAGTACGGCCTTCTCGTGAACACTCTGCTGGCCGTTGCCGTGGCATCTCTCTTCAGCAACGCCGTTGCCAGGCCTGTGAGGGGCCTCGGTATAGCCATGCCCTCCCTGTTTCCACCCCTGATGGCCGTTCTCCTCGGCTGGGCCTTCGGAGACGGAAATCCAACGGTCGTTGCCTACGTGAGCGGAACCCTTGGGGTTCTCATAGGGGCCGACCTTATGAATTGGGGCAAGATGAAGAAGCTCGGTGCTCCGATGGTCAGCATAGGTGGTGCCGGAACCTTCGACGGCATATTCCTCGCGGGGGTCATTGCCGTTCTGCTGGTTTAACGCTGGGTTTATAAGGGCTGGGTTCTACACGTTCGCGTCAATGGAGGTGACCCTCATGTTCGTCATCGGCAGTGGCGCAAAACACCTTGAAGACGAGATGCGCCAATTGGGGGCCGAAATCATTGAGGTTGAACTCAGGAAGTTTCCGGACGGGGAGAAATACGTCAGGGTCATGGGGAGCGGAAGTGAAGCGACGGTCGTCAGCTCGACCTTTTACCCCCAGGATGAGAGGATACTGGAGCTATTACTCATAGGGGACGCCCTCAGAGAGAGGGGCTTTGAAAAGCTCAGGGCCGTTGTTCCCTACTTCGCCTACAGCAGGCAGGACAGGGTGGTGAAGGAGGGCGAACCCGTCAGTGTCAGGGCCGTTATGAGGGCCCTCGGCCTCTACTACGATGAGCTCTATGTCGTCGATATTCACAACCCCCGGACACTCTCCTACTTCCCGGGAAAAGCAATCAACGTATCCCCAGCTAGGGCCATAGCGGAGTACTTCGGAGAAAAGCTAGGGGAGGGCCTCGTTCTGGCCCCGGACAAGGGTGCTCTGGGGAGGGCGAAGGCCGTTGCGGAGCTCCTTGGGGTTGAGTACAGCCACTTTGAAAAGCGCAGGATATCCCCCACCGAAGTTGAGATGAGGCCCGTAGAGGTGGACGTCCGTGGAAAGAACGTCCTCATAGTGGACGACATCATAAGCACCGGGGGGACGATGATAAAGGCTTCGTCAATCCTGAGAAAGCTCGGGGCCGGTAGGATATTCGTTGGGGTCACCCATGGAGTCTTCGCGGAGGGGGCGATAGAGAGGGTTAGTAAGGCCGTCGATGAGCTCGCGGTCACGAACACCATACCTACTCCGGTGTCGAGGATAAGTATTGTTCCGGAGATAGTGGGTCTTCAATCCGCCCGGGAGTGATGCTCTTATCCCTGCAAAATGTTTAACATCTTCATGTTTAAAAATGTGCATTTAAGCGGGCTCTTCTGACAGTTTATTTTTCAAAAATACCGCCGGATACAAATTTTGCAAAAATTTTTCATCACGGGGATCTGGGCCTATAGGGTGGAGCGCCCGAACAGGGCGCTGAGACCCGGGCGCCACGACGGCGGCGTCGGGGGGAACGGGTGCAAAGCACCCACCGATGAACCCCGCCCTCCAGCCCGGGTGACAAAAGGTGCGCTCCCGAGGAAACGCCGAAAGGCGGACCCCTCGGGGGTAAGGCAGGCCCGGCACCCCGACCAAACCCCGGACGGGAATTTTGGTACTTCCCGCTAAGGGAAGTCCCACCGGCCGTACTCCTTGCTCAATTCCGGTTGATCCTGCCGGAGGCCACTGCTATGGGGGTCCGACTAAGCCATGCGAGTCACGGGGTC
>NZ_JALUFF010000048.1 GCF_027052235.1 Thermococcus sp. | reverse complement strand
CCGTTGCCCAGGACGAGGGCTCGGGAAGAAGACCCGTTTGATGGGGCGGGGATGTAAGCGGGAAGGGAAACCGACCCGTTCAGTCTGCCGCTCCCAACAGCCCGAGTGCCCCGGGCGGGACGTCTGATAGGCCAGCTCGCCTATGCACGGCCCTCATCGTGACTTAACATAACTCTTCTGTTGAACCTGACCGTAAGAATTAAGGTCCTTCGGCTGTTTTATCCCCGGTGATTCTTAATGAAACTGCTCGTCCTTGATCTAGACGGCACCCTCTGGGATCACGAGGATGCATCCCGTCTAGTGCTTCCCTTTGAGTTCCACGACGATTATCTAATTGATGCCTGCGGAGAAGAGCTTCACCTTTTTCCTGGTGTGCGTGAGTTCCTTGAGTGGGCGAGCTGGCGCTTCCTGCTTACGATAGCCAGCTGGAACGTCGAGGAGAGGGTGAGGCCTATTCTCGAAGGTTTCAGCCTCTGGGACTACTTTACCTTCCCCAAAATCGAAGGCCACCCAAACAAGGCCGACATGATAAGGAGAACCCTTGAGGAGCTGGCTTCGATAGGCTACAATGTTGAGGACGTTATCTACGTGGACGACAGGGAGCTTCACGTGAACGAGGTTAAGATGATCCTTCCAGAGGTCGAGTTCGTCCACATGTGGGTCGATGTAAAGTCTTTTGAAGAACTCAGAGAACTTCTCGAAAAGATGGGGTGATAGCATGGAACTGCTGGTCGTTAAAGATAAGCGTATCGATTACGACGGCTCGGCAATTAAAAGTCACTGGGCCTATAGGAACTTCGGAATTCTGGGCAACTCGCTCGTTGTCTTCCGCGGGAAGTGCGACGTTAAAGTCGAGGAGATGATCGACATAGAGGATCTCCGTCAGAGCAAGGAGATAAAGAGCGACGACATGGTGCACTACATAATCGAGGTCTTCGACCTTGTTAATATCCTCTTTGCCTCAACCCTGCAGAAGCTCTTCATAGCTAAACTCTGCGAGGTTCTGGCCGAGTATGGAGTAAGAACGGTCAGGAAGGGCGACGACATCTACGTGAACGGCAAAAAGCTCAGCATCTCGATAGCCACCGTTTCACCCGTGAGCGTCAAGATACACATCGGGATAAACGCGGAAGCCAAAGGAATCCCGGAGGGCGTCGAAGCGATCGGTCTCAAGGAACTCGGCATCACCGACGTTGAGGGCTTTATGGAGAAGAGCGGAAAAGCCCTTGTTGAGGAGTTCGAGAAGGTGAAGAAGGACAGCCTTAAGGTCAGATGGGCTCAGTAGAGGAAGAATATCAACCCGCCGACGAGCGGAACCGCTAGGTTATCATCGAGCCAGCCTTGGTACTCTGTGAGGGTCAGGATTATTGCCCATGTTATCTTTCCAGCGATCCCTGTGTCAAGGAGAAGGGAAGCTATTATCACCGCTGTGACGAAGTAGCCTATGCTCCCCGTCCAGTGCTTCCTGAGCTTCACGTTGAAGCCGTGCTTTCTGAAGTAGTAGTGCCTTATTATCCCCGTGACTCCGTCGCTTATTGCCATCGCGAGGAGTACTGCAGTAGCGTATTCAAGCGGGAGTAGCAGGGGTATTGCTGAGGCCGAGAACGCGAAGAAGACCTCACCGTAGTTGTGCTCTATCTGATACCAGCTCAGCTCCCTCCTCTTCAGGTGGGGCCAGAGCTGGATTACTCCAAAGATGAAGGCAGTTCCGCTGAAAATCTGGGCTGGGATTCGTGAAGCCTATGGTTGAGAGTATGAAGAGCAGTGCTATGACAACGGCCTCGGCGGTGCCTAACATTGGTTCCACCAGAGAAAATAAAAGGCTTGGAGTTAATATACCTTCACCCGAAAGCGCTCACCACCCTGCGGAGAGCTCCAATGAAATCGCCAGCGTGAACCACGATGTACCACTCGTCGGTTCTCGTTGGTTCCCCACGAGATTTTCCAACTAACTCGCCGTAAAGCCCTTGAACCTTAATCCTCGGCTCGGTTGTTGAGAGTTTCAGCGTTATCTCGCTGGGCCTTCCGTCCTCCCAAACGACCCCAACCTTCAGGCCCGCTTTGGTCTCCTTCTTCTTTCTGAGGCCCAGCTTGAGGTAGCGGAGCCTCTCCTCCGGAACGCCGTTTTCCTCAGCTTTTTCGCGGAGGTATTCGCCCGCTAAGCTCAGCCCGTGAAGTCCAAGGGTGTAGCCGAAGACGGGAATCCCGAGGTCTTTTCTCGTTCTCCCCTTGTAGGCGTAGACCTCTATTCTTTTCCCCGCCCCGCGGGAAGCTAGGTAGATGCCGTTCGTCTCATCACTTTTGAACTCGCTCAAAAAGTCTGCCAGCGTTTCGTAGAAAGAGAACGGTATCGAAAAGCTTGCCCACGTCCCCCATATCCTTGGCGGAACCGAAACGAAGCCGATATCTTCGAGGTGGTATTCGAGGGGCTTCGGTCGGAGGATTAGAAAACCCTTTTCCGTCACGTCGATTTCCATAACAGCCCTCTCCTCTGGCACCAGTGCGAACTTCCCGTCGCTTTCAAAGTCCTTCGCTTTGAGAAGCCTGTTCTGCCTAAGGCGTCTCTCGGCCTTTGAGCTTACCACGACTGGAACCGGTGTCTTCCTTCCAGTTTCCTTGTAGTAGGGAACCTTAAAGCCCGCCTTCAATAGCTCCTCCTGTATTTCAAGCGACGCAGGAAAGAAAATCTGCATCCTCTCCAGTTCAACTTCCATTTGGATGCCTCCTTACGTTTTCCAGTGGTTCTTACTATCTACTCTTATAAGGTTTTCCCTTATAGTTCGTTGCAATTGGGCGGGCTAAGCTTAAAAGGGCCTTCACGGAGCTAAGCGCGGTGGTGAGGATGGTTCACTGGGCTGACTACATGGCCGAGAAGATAATCCGTGAAAGGGGCGATAAGGAGGAGTACGTTGTCGAGAGCGGGATAACTCCGAGCGGTTACGTTCACATAGGCAATTTTAGGGAGTTCTTTACCGCTTACATAGTCGGTCACGCCCTCCGGGACAGAGGCAAGAGGGTTCGCCACATCCACATGTGGGACGACTACGACCGCTTTAGAAAGGTTCCCAAGAACGTTCCGCCGGAGTGGAAGGAGCACCTAACAAAGCCCGTCAGCGAGGTTCCCGACCCTTGGGGCTGTCACGAGAGCTATGCAGACCACTTCATGGAGAAGTTTGAGGAGGAAGTGAGAAAGCTCGGCATTGAGGCTGACTTTCTCCACGCGAGGGAGCTCTACAAGAGCGGTGAGTACGCGGAGAAGATAAAGCTTGCCATGGAAAAGAGGGACGAAATAAAGGCCATCCTTGACAAATACCGCGAGATAGCCAAACAGCCCCCCCTTGAGGAAGGCTGGCAGCCGGTTATGGTCTACTGCCCGAAATGCAGGAGGGAGGCGGAGTTCGTTTCCTGGGACGGCGAATGGAAGGTTAAGTACCGTTGCGAGCACTGCGGGAGCGAGGGAGAGACAGACATCCGTGAGGGAAACGTAAAATTGAGATGGCGCGTTGACTGGCCCATGCGCTGGGCACACTTCAAGGTGGACTTTGAGCCCGCTGGAAAGGACCACTTGGCTGCTGGAAGCTCCTACGATACCGGCAAGGAGATATCGGAGAAGGTCTTCGGCTGGAAGGCCCCGATGACCCTCATGTACGAGTTCGTGGGAATCAAGGGGCAGAAGGGCAAGATGAGTGGTTCAAAGGGTAACGTTATACTCCTCAGCGACCTCTACGAGGTTCTTGAGCCGGGCATAATCCGCTTCATCTACGCGAAGGCGAGGCCGAACAAGGAGCTTAAGATTGACCTCGGTTTGGGCCTCCTCAACCTCTACGACGAGTTCGATAAGGTGGAAAGGATATACTTCGGTCTTGAAAAGGCCAAGAACAGGGAGGAGGAAGAGGAACTCAAGAGAACCTATGAACTGTCAATGCCAAAAATTCCCGAAAGGTTAACTGCTCAGGCCCCGTTCCGCTTCCTTGTTACGCTCGTTCAGATGCCCCACCTCGATGAGAATGGCATAATCCGCGTTCTTCAGGAGCAGGGCCACGTTCCCGAAGAGCTTACGGAGGAGGACGTGGAAAGAATAAGAACGCGCATAAGGCTCGCCAGAAACTGGGTCGAGAAGTACGCTCCAGATAATGTGAAGTTCAGCCTGCTTGAGAGGCCACCCGAGATAGAGCTTGAGCCGGAAATCAGGGAGGCAATGCTCGAAGTTGCCGAATGGCTGGAAAGGCACGAGAAGTTCACCGTTGACGAGCTCAACAACGTTCTCTTCGACTCTGCCAAAAAGCGTGGAATTCCAAGCAAAAAGTGGTTTAGAACCCTCTACAGGCTCTTCATAGGAAAGGACCGCGGGCCGAGGCTTGCCCCCTTCCTCGCTTCCCTCGACAGGCAGTTTGTAATTAAGAGGCTCCGCCTTGAGGGCTGAACGACAGTCTTTTAAGCACTTTTTATTTTACCCCCTTTTTGGGTGCAATCTATGAGAATTTATAAGGGCAGGATTCTGAGCTTTGAGAACCCCTCTTCTCCCAGGGAGTACCGTTATATGACGGTTGATGATAACGGAAGGATAGTGGCCCTTTCCGATGAGAGACCCCATGTTGGGGGCAAGCTGGTGGATTACTCTGGAAGCGTCATTCTTCCCGGTTTTATTGACACTCACATCCACCTGCCACAGCTCCGAGAGAGAGCTATGATAAGCGATTCTCTCTTAGAGTGGCTTGAGAGGTACATCTTCCCCGCCGAGAAGAGATTTGCTGACCCCGAGTTTGCCCGCGAAGTCAGCCATGAATTTTTCAGCAGCCTGCTGAGGAACGGAACGACGACCGCTGTGGTATTCTCCTCATCACATAGGGAGGCAACGGAGATAGCCTTTGAGGAGGCAATGAAGAGTGGAATCCGCGCCGTCATCGGTCAGGTTCTCATGGACATGAACGGCCCCGAGGAGCTCCTCACAACACCTGAGAAGGCCGTCAAGGACATCAAGGCTGTTGCCTCCAATTGGCACGGCTTCGATGGCAGGCTCTTCTACGCGGTAACGCCTCGCTTCGCCGTCAGCTGTACCATGGAGCTCATGAGAACAGCGGCTGAGATTGCGAGGGAAATGGGCCTCTACGTCCAGACCCATTTGTCTGAGCAGATCGGTGAAATCGAGGAAGTCATGAGACTCTTCCCCGAGGCTCAATCCTACACCGATGTTTACCTTAAAACTGGCCTTCTTGGGGAGAGGACGATAGTGGCCCACGCCATCCACCTGAGCGACCGCGAGAGGAAGATTTTAGCCGAGGCTGGAACCAAGATAGCCCACTGTCCCTCCTCCAACTTCTTCCTCCACAGCGGCGTTATGGATCTCAAAGCGCATGAGAGGGCCGGTTTAACCGTCTCCATCGGCTCGGACGTCGGTGCGGGGCCGTTTCTATCTATGCTCGAAGTCCTCAGGGATGCGTACTACGCCAACATGATGAGCCCATTCAAAGCCTTCCACCTGCTGACGATGGGCGGTGCGAGGGCCCTTGGGATGGAAGACCGCATAGGGAGCCTTGAGGTCGGCAAGGAGGCGGACTTTGTAATCATCGACCCAGAACCTCTGGCAGGTGCAGATGACGACCCTTCGGTTCTCCTCTCACGCCTTATGATACTGGGTGACGAGAGGAACATCTCAGCGACGTACGTGCGTGGGAGAAGGCTGGCAGGGTAAGGTCTGACGCATCTTGATCCCGGCACAATTTGAGCACATCTCTTAAATACTCCTGAAATCTCAAGAGTGCGGGTGATCGAATGAATCGGATTGTCATTAGGGCCCCTTCTCATCTCCACACCGGGAATCCAGATTTGAGCGGTGACATGGGAAGGCTCTACGGGACGGTGGGCTTTGCCATTGAAACTCCAAGGCTTGAAATCGAGGTCAGGGAAGCTGAGAAGGACACCTCAAACGACGAAGACGCTCTCCGTTTTATAGAGCGCTTCCGCGAGAGCCACGACTTCCCCCCTGTTGAGGTTGAAGTTAAAAGCTACATCCCCAAGTGGGTTGGAATAGGCTTCCACACAACGCTGGCCCTCAGCATAGGCGAGGGAATAAACAGGCTCTTCAACCTCGGTCTCTCCTTTGAGGATGTGGCCCTCTCCATGAGGCGCGGCCTAATAACGGCCCTCGGCTTCTACGCCCTCAAGGTCGGCGGTTTCATATACGAAGGTGGCTTCCCTGTGGACAAGCGTGAAAAGGTCGTCCCCCCGCTGATATTCAGGGGTGAAATGCCGGAGGACTGGCTCTTCGTAGTGGCCATACCAGAAACGCCGAGGAAGGCCCTTGCTGAGGTCAGGAGGAGGGAGGACGAGATACTGGACAACCTCAAGAAAATGCCTCCCGAACTGGCCGACAGGCTCTCGCGGATTGTCCTCATAAAGATCCTTCCCTCTTTCGTCGAGCGCGACATTAAAACCTTCGGCGAGGGGCTCTACCAGTTCAACCACCTCCTCGGGAAGTTCTGGAGCGACTACCAGGAGAACGTCTACTGCTGCGACATAGTCAACGAGGGAATAAAGCTGATGCTGAGCAAAGCTTACTGTGCCTGTCAGACGAGCTGGGGACCGACTTTCTACGGCCTCGTCGATGGCTGGGAGAAGGCCGAAGTTTTGAGGAGGGAGGTTGAGGCCTTCCTCCGCGAGAACGGGGATGGCGGGGAGGTTTTCATCACGAAAGCCGACAATCGCGGGACGGTGGTGGAGCATGGTTAAGGCCGTCGGTATAGACTCCGGGACGAAGAGCATGGACGTATTCGGCTTCGACGACGAGACAGGGGAGGTTATTATTGACACGGCTGTTGACAGGAATAAAGTAACCGAGAACCCGGGCGTAATCGTCGAGCTCCTGCGGGAGGTTCAGGGGGAGCACGGGAAGATTGACGCTATAGTCGGCCCCTGCGGCTACGGAATACCGCTGAAGCCAGCGAGGGAAGCCACGGACGAGGAGATAGCTCTGGCCACTTTTATCACCGAGGCTGACGTGAGGAGGAGGCTCAAGATAGTCGGCCTGAGGGAGCTTATGCTCCTCCTCAGGGAGGCGGAAGACCTCAACGTCTACTTCACGCCCGGCGTCATACACCTTCCGACGGTTTCCGAGTGGAGAAAGGCCAACAGGATTGACCTTGGCACGGCTGATAAGGTCTTCACGGTCGCTCTTGCGATGGTAAGGGAAGCCGAGAGGAAGGGCATGCCCTACTCCGAGACCAACCTCATCGCTGTGGAAGTCGGCTTCGCCTACACTTCAGCGATGGCCGTTAAGAACGGCCAGATAGTCGATGCCATGGCTGGAACGGCTGGCTTCCCGGGCTACCTCGGAATGGGCTTCATGGACGGCGAGCTCGCCTACGCTTTAGCTAATTCCTTGGAAGATTTTGGAAAGATGGTTCTCTTCCAGGGTGGTGCCTCCTACATAGCCGGAATCGACCCCTTCTCGGTCCCTCCCGAGGAGTTCGTGAAGCTGGCAAAGGAAGACGAGAACGTTAGGAAAGGGTACACCGCTATGATCGAGGCCATCGTGAAGGACGTCTTTGCCCTGCTGCCCTCCGCAAGGCCCGAGTCGGTATACATCAGCGGGCGCTTTTCGAGGATCCCGGAGTTCTTCGGCGACGTCAAGGAGGCCCTTGAGAATGCCTTCGAGACCTACGGCTTTTCGGTTGATGTTCTCAAGCTTGAGAGCAGGGCAAAGGCTAAAGAAGCCGCCGAGGGGAGCGCTATAATAGCGAACGGCATCGCCGGAGGAAAGTACAGGGAGCTCGTCGAGACGCTCCGCCTGAGGGAGAGCTCGGGCTCTATCTTTGACTGGGTAAAGCTGAAGGAGCGGAATAAGCTCAGGATTTTCGAAGAGCTAATTCTATGAGCGAATTTTTTTGAGCTTAGGTTTTTATTCCCTCACCCCAACTCTTCCCGGTGGTGCTCATGGAGTTCAACCTCATAATAACCGGCGTCGGCGGTCAGGGTGGCTTGACCCTTTCGAGGATAATCGGGAACGCTGCTATGGTTGAAGGTTACAACGTCAGAATCGGCGAGACCCTTGGAATGAGCCAGCGCTACGGAAGCGTTCTGAGCTACCTCCGTTTCGGCGAGGAAGTTTATTCTCCCCTCATAGAGGAGGGGGAAGCCGATTTGATGCTCGCACTTGAGCCCGCTGAGGCCTTGAGGAACGCGCGCTTTTTGAGCAAAAAGAGCGTTGCCATAATCAACGCCTACCCGATTCACACGGCAACAACTTTGGTCGGCAAGGAGCGCTATCCCGAACTCGATGAGATAAGGGAAGCGATTGGGAAAATCTGCCCCGTCCACATGGCGGACTTTCAGAAGGAGGCTGACAAGATAAACCCTAGGACTCTGGGTGTTCTGATGCTCGGCTACGCCTACGGCAAGGGCCTAATCCCCCTGAAGAAGGAGTCCCTGCTTGAGGGAATAAGGCTGACCCTCCGCGAGAGGCTCTGGGAGATGAACTTCAAGGCCTTTGAGCGTGGCGTGGAGCTCTCAAGGGAGTGAGCTTTTCTTTTCTCACCTGTTGTGCTTGATGAAGAAGGCGTAGAAGAGTGCCGTCGCCGTAGCGTAGAGGAGCGCGGTAGCGTAGAACGGATAGCTCAGTGAGGTAGCAAAGAGGAGTCCCCCGAGGTAGTTCCCGGCACCGCGCATAAAAGTCGAAAAGGCCTGTCTTATCCCCGAGGCCGTTGCCTTCTCCTCCGTCGAGAAGAAGCCCATCATGAAGGAGTCGTTAACGGGCCAGACTATGTTCATCAGGATGGCCCGGGCTATGTAGACCGCCGCCGCGAGGACGAAGGTTTCTATCGAGGGGAAAACAAGGAAGAGGAAGGTGGCAGCCCCCTGGAAGTAGGTTATAACCCTCACAGGGCCCATCCTCCTGACCAGCTCAGGAAGGAGGAAAGAACCGAGTCCCATCGCCAGTTGCATCACGAAGAAGACGCCACCTATCGATGCCAGGCTCTTTTCGAAGCGCAGGTTGAAGTAGATGCTCATGTAGGGTATCGTTATTCCAGCCCCAAGGCCTATGAGCGCGCTCGGAAGGGAAAACTTGAGTATCTTCACGGCAAGCTCTCTCCTCCATACCACCCTCTTCCCCCTAACAGGCACGTCTCCAACAGCCAGAAGGGCAGGAATTACGAAGACGAACTGAAGCAGGGCGAGTGCAACCGTGGCTCTGTATGCCGTTACCTCGCCAATCCCCATGCCAACGAGGTAATCGGGCAGGACTCCAGCCAATAAAACGCCGAAGGCGTTGAAGAGGGTTCCAAGGCCGAAGCTCCGGGAGAAAGCCTCGTGCCTTCTCTCCCCTGGGACAAGCTCGCTGAGGAAGGCCGAGAAGTTTGGTTGCCTGAGCCCCATGTTGACCCCGACGAGGAGGAAACCTGCGAGAAGGACGAGCGTTCCGCCGTCGAACACCTGAAGGGCTCTCCCGGCGAGGCCCAGGATTGCACTCGTGAGGAGGGTTCTCTTATAGCCAAGCCTCAGTGAGAGGGGGCCGGCGAGGAGAAAGAAGAGCCCGGCGGTTAGAGTCTGGAGGGAGAAGAAAGCACCCATCATGTCCGTCCCGTAGCCTAGCGCCCTGAGGTAGAAGGGCATTATGAAGAATGAGAACTGGAGGAAGGTCTGGCCGAGAGCGTTGGCCATTATGATTATCCTTGCGTCCCTTCCGTAGTCTCTGAACATGCTGTAACATACATCTTAGCGTTTATAAGCATATCGAAGTGAAGCCTTTAAGCCACCTATCTATATAGTTTACGGTGTCAGCTATGGAGTTCAGGAAGATACAATTTACCGGCAGGAGTTCATACATAATCTCACTGCCCAAGAAATGGGTTCGGGATAACAACCTCAGGCAGGGGGATGCGGTTCCGCTGGTCATAAACCCCGACGGGAGCATAACGATATTCCCTAAGGAGCCAAAGGAAACCAGCGAGAAGAAAGTTCTGGAGATATCGCCCGAGTTCTCGCCGGACATGGCGATAAGGCTCGTGATATCTGCCTACATACAGGGCTACGACGTAATCGACATAGTCTTCCCGGGCGAGATGCCCCTCTACAAGGTCAAGGTCAGAAAGGTTCTTCAGACCCTTCCGGGCGTTGAGATAATCCTCGACGAGCCCCAGAGGATAGTTGCCAAGAGCCTCCTCGACGAGGACGAGGTGAACCTCGCCGAACTCCTCAGGAGAGTGCGCTCCATAGTTCTCTCGATGCTCGGCGACCTTGAGCTCCTCGTTGCCGGCTCGAACGGCGAGATAAAGCGAGATATCTACGACCTTGAGAACGAACTGGATCGCTTCTACTTCCTCATCATCAGAACGGTAAACAGGCTCCTCAGCAGGCACAACGTCAGCGAGGAGAGCGGTCTCGTGAGGAGAACCTTTGACCTCATGGCGATACTCTTCATAGCCAGGGACATCGAGAGAATAGGCGACCACATAATCAGGATAGCCGACAACCCGGACGGCGTTGACGTCCCCTACCTCAGGGACAAGTTCGACGCCATGATTGCCCAGATAGAGCGTAGGAACCTCAGGGAGATCGACAAGCTGATGCTTGAGATACGGGAACGCATAAGGGCCATAGACTACCGCGAGTCCCTGGCCAAGGAGAGCTTCCGGAGAATTCTGGAGTACCTTGAGAACATTGGGGAGACCATAATAAACATGGCCCTGAGTTAGGCCCGTTTCCATAACTCTTTTAACCTTTCGAGCTTTCTTTCATCGGGTGTGCCGGATGGTAGCGATAATAGTTCACGGCGGGGCCGGGACGATAAGGAAGGAGGAGAGGATTCCAAAGGTAATAGCCGGCGTTAGGGAAGCTGTACTGGCCGGATGGAGGGAACTCAAGCGCGGTTCTGCACTGGATGCCGTTGAGGAAGCGGTCAAAGCCCTTGAGGACAATCCCCTCTTCAACGCCGGAACCGGGAGCGTTTTGACACTCGACGGCAGGGTTGAGATGGACGCTGCAATAATGCGCGGGAAGACCCTTGAGGCAGGTGCCGTTGCCGGAATCTGGGGGGTTAAAAATCCGATAAGCGTCGCCAGAAAGGTGATGGAGAGAACTGATCACGTGCTCTTGATTGGCGAGGGTGCCGTAAAGTTCGCCCGCCTGCTCGGCTTTGAGGAGTACGACCCAGTAACCGAGGAGCGGTTGAAACAGTGGAAGGAGCTCAGAAAAAAGCTCCTTGAGAAAGGGGAAACCAGGCACTGGAAGAAGCTCAACGAGCTGATAAAGGAGTACCCCGAACTGCTCAGGAGCACTGTTGGGGCGGTGGCTTTCGACGGCGAGGAGGTGGTTGCGGGCACGTCAACCGGTGGTGTCTTCCTCAAGGTCTTCGGCAGGGTCGGGGATACGCCGATAATAGGTGGCGGAACCTACGCCAACGAAGTTGCGGGGGCTTCCTGCACGGGACTCGGTGAGGTTGCCATAAAGCTCGCTTTAGCTAAAAGTGCCACCGACTTCGTTAGACTGGGGATGAATGCTCAGGCCGCGAGTGAGGCCGCTATAAGCCTCGCAACGAAGTACTTCGGCAGAGACACGATGGGCATCATAATGGTTGACTCGAACGGAAACGTCGGCTTCGCCAAGAACACGAAGCATATGAGCTATGCCTTCATGAGGGGGGGCATGGATGAACCGGAGGCTGGTGTTTAGTGAAGAAAACCATCAGAAACATCTGGCTCCTTAACTTCTCCACGTTCTTTTTCTTCCTCGGGATAAGTTTGACCAACCCAATAGTTTCTCCCTTTGCTATAACCCTTGGGGCGAATCCCTTTCTAGTGGGCCTTATAGCGGGCGTGACTTCGTTCCTCTCTCTCATCTCAAAGCCCATTGGAGGATTCATAGGGGACAAAGGTTACCGCCTTGAGCTGATGATGGCTGGAAACGTTATATCTCTCATTAGCGGCATTCTCTACGTTGTCTCGGCTCATATATCAAGCATATCCCTCTTCGCCTTTGCCAGAGCACTCCACGGCTTTTCTATGGGGCTCTTCTTCCCGTCGAGTCTCTCAACGGCTGTGGATCTAGCACCCGTCGGGAGGATTGGGGAAACCCTCGGCTGGCGCGGGACGATGTTCTCCCTCGGCAACATAATAGGCCCGGCTCTTGGGGGCTACCTCTCGGACTACCTCGGCTTTGCCGGGGCTTTCTCCTTTGTGTCAATTTTCTCCACTGTGGGTTTTCTCTTTGTGGTGCCGGTATGGAGGGAGGTTGGTAGAATACGCGGAGAAGACGGTAGGAGCGGTGAGGTTCATTACCGGGCACTGCTGAAGGCTTCTTTCGTATTCACCTCCCTGGCCCTTCTGTTTTTCTCCGCCTCATATTCGGGAGTTTTGACCTATCTCCCCGCCCTTTACAAGTTCCTTGGTCTTCCCCAGCGGGTTTTTGGTCTCTACATGATGGTCGTTGGGGCAACAAGCTTCATTACAAGGTTGGTGGGTGGAAAAACGGCCGACAGAGTTGGTCCGGTTCCGGTTTCCTCCGTTGGGATTCTGGTGGTTATTGTTGGGTACACCCTCCTCAACTTCATGATCTTTCCCCCGGACTCGTATCTCAGCGCCATCTTTATCGGGGCGGGCTTTGGTCTCGCGGTTCCTGCGATGCAGATGATGGCCCTAGCACCCCTCCCCGGAAGAATACGCGCCATGGGGTCGAGTGTATACACGATGTTTTTCGACCTCGGAATGCTCGGAGGTCAGGTTACCCTCGGCTACGTTGCAGATGTTGGAGGTTATAAGGCGGTCTTTCCCATCCTCCCCTTTCTTGCCGGCGTAGCCCTTATAAGCGTCCTCGTGCCCAAGTTGAAAGGTGAAGGAAGTGCCCGGGCTAGTTAGGGTTTCCTACGGTACCGCGATAGCCATGGGGCTCATAAGGGCGAAGCTCCTTGCCAGACCGACGACGGCTTACCTCATGACATACTGGCCTGGGAAGTGCCTGAACGACTGCGCCTTCTGCGCCCAGGCACGCTCAAGTAGAGCCGACTGGGAAAAGCTCTCCCGCGTCACGTGGCCGGCCTTTGAGCTCGATGAGGTAATCGAGAACCTTCCCAACGGTAACTTCTCAAGGCTCTGCCTCCAGACGGTTGATTACCCGGGGATGCACGGGGATGTGCTTGATTTGCTCTCCGAACTATCTGCTCTAGGGCTTCCCGTTTCCCTCTCTATAACCCCCGTTGGGAGGGAACTCCTTGAGGAGTTCAGAGGGCTCGGAGTTGATTACATAGGAGTTGGCCTCGACGTTGCGAGCGAGAAGCTCTTCAATGAGATAAAGCCCGACCTGAGCTGGGAGGGAATCTGGAGGTTTATCGACGACGTTGTTGGAGTCTTTGGAACCGGGAGAGCTCTCGTTCACATCATCGTTGGTCTCGGTGAGACGGACAGGGAGCTTGTGGGGACAATGAGAAGGGTCTACGAGATTGGAGGGGACATTTCCCTCTTTGCATTCACACCGATCAGGGGGACGAGGCTTGAAAAGGCGAAGCCCCCTTCCATGGAGCGCTACCGCAGGATACAGCTGGCGAGGTGGCTCTTAGAGAATGGAATGGAGGACGCCATAGTCTTCGAGGGAGACTCCATAGCGGGCTTTTCACTCTCTGTGGAAGAGCTTTCGAGAATCCCCCCTGAGGTCTTCTCGACCCACGGCTGTCCGGGTTGCAACAGGCCCTATTACAACGAGAGGCCGGGGAAGGAGCCCTACAACTACCCCTTCCGGCCCAAAAGGGAAGAGGTCGAGTTCATCCTGAGAGGGCTCTTATTACCTCGTTGAACTCCTCAAGGGAAAAGGTCTCCTCAACCCTTTCTCCCCTTGCCAGCCTTACGAGTGCCTTCACGAAGCGGTGGAGCTCCTCGTCCTCTTCAATCAGCTTCAGAGTGCTCTCCATGTTCTCGACTAGGTCGGATAGCCTCCCCCTGACCTTCATTATCCCGAGGATATCACCCAGTCTCCTAACGCCAAGGCGGTAGTGGTCGTTGCTTGGCGCCCTCAGTATGGCCCTCAGCGCGCACTTAACTGCCCCACGGTAGTTGTCCTCTTGGATGAACACGTCCGCGAGGCGGAAGCAGGCCTCGAAGTAGAACTCCGGCTCAACGTCAATGCTCTCGTGCAGTATCTCGTCGAGCTTCCTCTTGGCGGTCTCAAGGTCGTTCCTGTTCTCGGCCTCTATGGCCTCTCTGAATAGTTTAACTATTTTCTCCCTTCTGTTAAGGGGCTCGTACTTAATCACCATCTCCCTCACCCCTGCTCTCCTTCCAAGCCGATTTAAACTCGGGCCAGACCTCCTCGAAGGGAATCCTAACCCCCCACCTCCTCCTGAAGGCGTTGAGTATGACCGTTATGTCCCTCTTCAGGAGTTCGTAGCTCTCAGGGTCGGCCGTTGGGAGGTACTGGGCCCAGTCGATTATCATAATCCCGCCATCCCTCAGCAGGACGACGTTGAACTCGCTTAAGTCGGAGTGCACTATTCCGAAGCGGACGATCTTCAGGTATTCCTCCAGCACCTTATCGAGGGTCTCCCTCGCCTCTTCCCTGCTTAAATCCGTGTCGCGGAGCTCTGCGAGCTCTTTTCCGTCGATGAACTCCATCACGATGACGTGCCTGTTCCAGGCTATTGGTTTGGGGACGCTCGCTATCGGGTTCAAGAGCACCAGGGCGTCGTATTCCTTCCTCGCTATGAGCCTCGAAACGTAGAGCCAGCTCGTGTGATGCTTGTCGCGGAAGACGCTGGAGTGGTAGCCAGCTTTCCTCGATGCGGTTCTCCCGCCTATCCTGTTGAACTTGACCGCGACCCTCTCTCCGGAGGGCGTTATCCCGACGTAAACGTCCGCGTCCTTTCCGACGCCTATCTGGGTCGTGCTTATCGCCTCGATGACGCCTTTTCTGGCGAGGGCCCTTATGGCCAGGGTGTCGTAGCCGTGTATCGTGAGCTGGTAACCTATGTAGCCTATGTCGCTCCTGCGCCTCACGAGGCCCCAGTCGTCAAGCCTTCCGAGCCTGAATGATGCGGTCTCAACGTCGAGCCTCGCGAACTTCGCTATCTCCTCAAGGGGCACCCAGCGGTGGTGCCTCATCTTGAGCTCAACGGCCCGGAGTAACCTGAAGTCGAGGTCTTTGAGGTTGGGGTAGGCTTCGAGGGCCAGCAGCTTGCTAACCATACGCTCTCCCACCCGTGTTTTTTCGGCTCTCTTATAAACCTACGGCCGTTTTCCCTGTTTTAAACTTAGGTCTCAACAAGTCCCCATTTAGATGCCTGAAATGTCAATTGGAAATGTCCTTTGAGAAAATCCCTGTTTCCTAGCGTGGTGGATGCAGTAAAACGGCTTAATCGCAAATATCGCCTCAAGCCCACGGGGAGCGTCAAAAATAAAAATGTATCAGCCGTACATGACCTCGTGCATCGCTATCGCTTGAGCGAGCCTCTGCTCGGCCCCGAGAACCTTCTCGACTGCCTTCAGGAAGTCGTGCTGGGTGACGTAGTCGCGCCTGTCCCTTATGGCGAACATTCCTGCCTCTGTCGCTATTGCCTTCAAGTCTGCACCGCTCGCTCCCTCTGTGAGCTCGGCTATAACTTTGAGGTCAACGTTCCTGAGGTTCATCTTCCTCGTGTGAACCTTGAGTATCTCAAGCCTTCCCCTGAAGTCTGGGAGTGGAACCTCTATGAGCCTGTCGAAGCGTCCGGGCCTGAGTAACGCTGGATCAAGGATGTCGGGCCTGTTGGTGGCCGCTATAACCTTGACGTTTCCACGCGGGTCGAAGCCGTCCATCTCGGCTAAAAGCTGCATGAGTGTCCTGTTGACCTCTCTCTCCCCGCCCGTTGTTTCGTCCATTCTCTTGGCTCCGATAGCATCTATCTCATCGATGAAGATTATGGTCGGAGCCTTTTCCTTGGCCAGCTCGAATAGTTCGTGGACTAAGCGGGCGCCTTCGCCAATGAACTTCCTCACGAGCTCGCTACCGACGACGCGGATGAACGTTGCGTTGACGTGGTTTGCCACTGCTTTCGCCATCAGGGTCTTTCCACACCCCGGTGGGCCGTAGAGGAGGATTCCCTTGGGAGGTTCGATTCCAATTCTCTCAAAGAGTTCCGGGTGCTTGAGGGGCAGTTCGACGGCCTCTCTGAGCTCCTGTATCTGCCTGTCGAGGCCACCTATGTCGTTGTATGTCACGTTTGGCCTCTCTATGACCTCGAAGCCCAGAACGCTCGGGTCCTTCTCGCTCGGGAGTATCTCAACGACGGCCATTGTCCTCTGGTCGAGGGCAACTCTCGAACCGGGCTTGAGCTTGTCGCGTTCCACCCAGGGGGCTATCCTCACGACGAAGCGTGGCCCGTTGTAGTTCTGCACTATGGCCCTGTCATCGTCGAGTAGCTCTATAACCGTTCCGGCGAAGGCCGGTGGCTGTCTGAGCCTCGACATCTCCATCCTTAGGCGAGAGAGCTCTCTCTCAAGCCTCTCCTTGTCCGCTTCCAGGGTTCTGACCTGGAGTTCAAGCTGTCTTATTCGCCTCTTCAGGAAGGTGATGTAGTCATCGTAACCCTCGTTGAAATTTGCATCCTCGATGCTCATGTCTCTCACCTAACTAGATTAATATTGGAGCCTTTTTAACTCTATCCACTTCCGGGTTAACATCCTGTCCAATCAATCGCGAAATTCTTATTAACTTTCGATACTTACTAGGGTATAGTGTAGAACATGGGGTGGTGGAATGAGAGTGGAGATTAAACTTAGGCCCGCTGAAGATGACACACTTCTGCCGTTTAACTATAACTACGACGTTTACACCCAGCTCCTTGAGAAGATAAGCATAGTATCCCCCGAGCTTGCAAGAGAAGTCGAGGCGAGTCAGGTTGACTACTTCACCTTCTCTAGGATAATGATAAGGAAGAGGGAGATAGTACCGGAGAGGGGCATCAGGGTTCTCTCGGATGACGTTTCCCTCTACGTCTCGTCTCACTCGCCGGAGGTCATAAAGGCCATAAGCGAGGGCTTCATAGACAGCCCAACGCTTAGAATAGAGGACGCGACCTTTATAGCGGAGGACGTTAGAGTCCTCAGGGAGCCAAAGCTTAAGGGCAATTCCCTCTTTTCCACCCTCAGCCCCATCCTCGTGAGGACGGTCAGGCTCGTGGACGGGAAGATGAAGGTATGGGATCTATATCCCGACGACCCCATGTTCCAGGACAAGCTCCGCAAGGTGATGCTCCTCAGGTACTCTACCCTCTACGGTGAGATGCCACCCAACAAGGACTTCAGAATCGAGGTCATAAAGTTCAAGCCCGTCAGGATACTCGTCAGGAACGTCTACTACCGGGGCTCCCTCATGGTTTTCAGGTATTCCGGCTCCGAGGAGATAGCGAAGCTCGGCTACGAGAACGGCTTTGGAGAAAAAACGAGGTATGGCTTCGGGATGGTCAAGGTAATCGAGTCAGAAAGAGGACGAGAAGACCAAGGGAAAGCTCAATGAGCCAGACCATCGCGACGAGCTTCGGCTCGTTCACCCTGATTTTTCTCATTATCAGCCCGAGGAAGCTCGGGTAAGGCGGGGCCTTAAGGGTTCCATCCGGCAAAACTTCGGTGCGCCCGTGCTTCCTGACACCGAAGCGCACCCCTATTGCTTTTATCGTGAAGTCCATGAAATGGGGGATGAGGAGCAGGCCGGCGTAGAACTCGACCTTTCCAAGGATTCCCACGAGCCCTATGAGGGCCCCCAGTGAAAGTGTTCCCGTATCGCCGGGAAAGACCCTCGCTGGATACCTGTTCCAGAGTAGAAACCCGAGGGACGCCCCAAGGCCGGCGAGCGCTAACTCCCTCGCGGTGCCCCCGGTTATTAGGGCCAGAAAGGCGAGGGCTATGGCACTCGTCCCGGCCTCAAGGCCGTTGAAGCCGGCCAGCATGTTCACGAGGTTTGCCGAGCCGACAACGAAGAGGATGGCGAAGAGGGGATACAGCACACTGAGGTTGATGGCATAACCGGGAAAGCTCACCCAATCCGGGACCTTTACGAGTGCCACCGGAAGGGCCACTAGGATTGACAGTAGAACCTTGTGGAACTGCTTTAGGGCCGTAAGATCATCGAGAACACCGATGAGGGCGAAGAGGAGGAAGATAATAACGGGTACGCCATCAACACCGACTAATGACGTGGCGAGGGCAACTGACATTACCACAGCGAGGCCCCCCATTTCGGGAACCTCGGGCTGTTCAAGCTTATGGATATCCCGCCCCACAACACCGGCCTTTTTCATGAGCCCGGCCACGTAGGGCGTCAGCGTGACCGAGAGGATTAAAGCTATAAAGAAAGCCGTTCCAAGCATCTCTGACACCAAGGCACCTTGGTCTCACCAAAAATAAACCCTTCGGTGATAGCATGGATATAAGGCTGGCCGTCTTCGACCTCGATGGCACCCTCATCGGGGCCAAAAGGCCCTTCAGCGAGATAAAGGAAGAGCTCAGGAAGAGGCTCATCGGAATGGGAATAGATGAGAAAGTCGTTGGTGACCTAACCCCAATGTATGAGGGTCTCCTGAGGATTTCGAGGGAAACGGGGATACCTTTCGAGGAGCTTTATTCAATCCTCGTTGGACTGGAGACAGAAAGGATGGAGGAGAGCTTCCCCTTTGAAGGGGCCACTGAGCTCCTCGAATTCCTGAAGAATAGGGGCGTGAAGCTCGCCATCATGACGAGGAGTTCCAGAAGTGCCGCCGTTAAAGCCCTTGAGATGAACGGTCTAATCGGCTACTTCGACATAATCTCCACAAGGGACGATGTCCCTCCGGAGGAACTGAAGCCCAGTGCCGGCCAGCTGAGGAGGATTATCTCCTCCCTCGGTGTTCCGCCGGAGAAGACCCTCGTCATAGGCGACCACGGCTACGACGTGATTCCGGCGAGAGAAGTTGGCGCCCTAACGGTTCTGGTAACGGGCCACAACGCCGGAAGGATGAGCTTCCAGGTCGAGGCGGAACCCGACTTCGAGGTGGAGAACCTGCCGAAGCTGAAGGCCCTCCTCGAAAGGCTCTTCTCAAGCTACGTTGTTGTTCCGGCGTACAACGAGGAGAAAACCATAGGCTCTGTCCTTGAGGAGCTCCTGAAGTACTTCAGGCGTGATGAGGTTGTTGTCGTAAACGACGGCTCCAGAGATAGGACTGAGGAGATAGCGAGGTCCTACGGCGTCCACGTTCTTAGGCATCTCGTCAACAGGGGGCTGGGCGGTGCACTTGGGACCGGCTTCGCCTACGCCCTGAGGAGGGGGGCGAAAATTGTGCTAACCTTCGACGCCGACGGCCAGCACCTCGTTGAGGATGCGCTCCGCGTTATGAGGCCGGTTGCTGAGGGCAGGGCGGACTTCGCCGTCGGCTCAAGGCTCAAGGGTGACACGAGCGAGATGCCCTTCGTCAAGAGGTTCGGCAACTTCGTTCTCGACTTCGTGACTGCAATCTTCGCCGGGAAGTACGTCAGCGACAGTCAGAGCGGGCTCAGGTGCCTGAGCGGCGAGTGCCTGTCCAAGATAAGGATAACCTGCGACCGCTACGCCGTTTCGAGCGAGATAATCATCGAGGCCTCCAAGGCAGGATGCAGGATCGTCGAGGTTCCCATAAGGGCCGTTTACACCGAATACTCCATGAAGAAGGGCACCAACATATTTGAGGGGATTAAGATTGCCCTCAACCTGCTGTTTGACAAGTTGAGGTGATGCCCATGTACGCCGTGCAGTACATAGCGATCATCGTTACCGCCGGTTTGATGCTCTACGTCATCGGGAAATACGGGAAAAGAGAGCTCGAATGGGGCGACCTTATTTTCTGGGAGGTTCTGCTCGGGGTTCTTCTTGTCATAGCCCTCTTCCCAATCGAGCTGGCCAACTTCATAAAGACTATCCTTGGCCTCGGAAGGGGTCTCGATGCCCTCTTCATAGTGGCGATAGGCCTCTCCTACCTCCTGCTGTTTAAGGTTTATCTTGCCGTTGACAGGACCGAGAGGGAGATAACCGAGCTGACAAGGAAGATAGCGATAGAGCTTGAGGAGATAAACGAGAGGCTCAAAAAGCTTGAGGAGAAAGGTTAGAAGTCCTCGCCGAAGAGCTCCTCAAGGAAGAGCCTCACGCGCTCCTTTGGGAGCTTGAACTGCCTTATCTTTATTATTCCCTTCTCCTGTGCCTCCTTCAGGAGTATCTCTGTGGCCTCGTTGGGGTACATCTCCTCGTAGACGATCTCCTTTATGCCAGCGTTGACTAGAAGTTTAAAGCAGGTGTCACAGGGAAAGTGGGTAACGTAGAGCGTCGCTCCCTCAAGGCTTATGCCCTTCCTAGCCGCCATCGCTATGACGTTCTGCTCCGCATGGACAGCCCTGTGGCAGTGGCCGTCAACTATGAGACAGCCAACGTCTATGCAGTGGTCCATTCCCCTTGGTGCACCGTTATATCCAGTCGCCAGAATGTAGCCGTCTTTGACTGCCACCGCACCAACTCTCAGACGCGGACAGGTTGCTCTCAGAGAGACTAGCTTTGCTATGAGCATGAAGTACTCGTCCTTCGTTGGTCTGACCCGCTTTATCCTCTCCGCCTTCTCCTCGTCTAGCACTATCTCTACTCCCATACCCATCACTGCAGGTTCCTGTTCGCAAGCTGGTTCATCTCATAGGTTATGCGCCATATCCTCTCCTCATACGTTGGGTGGGTCTCTGGGATGAACGTGAACTTCTTCTCCCTCTCTATGCCCGGCTCTATGCTCGGGACACCGCTGACCTTTACGGTTTCCCTCAGGTCTTCGTAGTACTTCAGCTCCTCAAGGGCCTTCCTGAGGCTCATGGGCACCTTCAACAGCCTCAGCGCCGTCTCGTCGGCCTTGAACTCCCTGCCCTTCATAAAGGAGCTTCTCTCGACTTCGTAGCCGATGTAGAGGAGTAGTGCCAGGAGTCTCACAAAGTTTGAGCCCAGGGCCAGAAGAACCAACGTCGTCACGGCGAAGAGATATCTCCCGTAGGTAACCACCGGAAAGAGCATCGTGTCCCCGTTCTTTATGTGGCCGAGCTCATGGGCAGCGACCGCCAGAACCTCGTCCCTGTCGAGGACTTCGAAGAGGCCCAGCGAGAGAACTATCGTGTTACCGAAGGAGTAGGCGTTGGGTATGTAATCATCGAGGAGGTAAACCTTCGGCATAACAATACCCGCCCTCTCGGCGAGCTCGGCTATGCCGTCGTAGAGCCAGGGGAACTCCCTTCTCTCCAGTGGCATTAACTCATCGCCGAACCTGTGCCTCGAAGACCAGAGGTAGATTATTGCAAGCGTGAAGGATACCCCCAGGATGAGGGCGAGGCCAGACCTCCCCAGCGCGTAGAGTATCAGGATTGCCTCAAGGGGTATCACGGCGTACAGCATATCCCATCACTTCTTGATCTTTGAGAGGTATGCGTACGTTGCCTCCCTGAAGTTCTGCATGAGGGCATCGAGTATGCTCTGGACCACTTTCTCCTCGAACTCCTCCCTTGTTGTCGTTATCGAGTAGACGTACCTCATCCCGCCCCTTCCCCTCTCGACGCGCCTCTTGAGAAGACCGCGCTCGCAGAGCCTGTTCATCAGTATGCTCACGGTGGAGCGCCTTATGTCGGGGTGCTTCTTCTTCATGTACTCGTAAACCTGGCCGGCGGTTGCCACCTTGACCTTCCACATGTGCTCCATAATCTCTGCCTCAAGGGGAGGAAGAACGGCCTTTATGCCCTCCTCGTTGAGCTTGAACTCGTGAGGCTCCATGACAACACCTCCCAATTTAAGTTCCCCCCGAAGGCTAAAAGCTTTACCCAGAAAAGTGTGGTGCGGTGGCCGGGATTTGAACCCGGGTTACCGGCTTGGGAGGCCGGTGTCCTAGACCAGGCTAGACTACCACCGCACGACCCGGTCGTTAGTAAGTGGGCCCTCTTTAAAAATTTTATCCCGGCTTTCTCGCTACAATCAGCCTCACTACACCCCTGTAATAACTCTCAACAAGCTCCGGCTCGAAGAACCTCTCTACAAGCTCGTGGGTGTTCCTTAGGGGGGTCATCATCGAGAAGGGGCTTTAGGATGAGCTTCATCGGGAGGAGGAAAAGGTAGTCAACAAGCCTTGAGTCGCTTCTCGTGTGTTCGAGGAAGATGGCCCTTCCGCCGGGTTTGAGGACGCGCCTTATCTCAGCCAAGCCCCTCTCCGGCTCAGGTACGGTGCAGAAGACGAAGGAGGAAACGACGGTGTCAAAGGTGTTGTCCGGAAAGGGGAGATTCTCGACGTCAGCTACTTGGAAGCAGGCATTAAGCTTCAGCTTGTCGGCCTTTTCCTCGGCCAGCTTGAGGGTCTCCGGAACTGCATCTACTCCGCATAGCTCGATGTCCTTGGGGTAGTACTTCAGGGTCTTGCCGACCCCGATGCCCACCTCCAGAATTCTCTCCCCCTCGATGAAAGAGATGGCCCTTTTCCTCAGCGGGCAGAAGAACCTGTCGAGTGGCCTCTCCAGCGTCTCGTAGTGGCTGGCTATTCTCGCGTACTTCTCCCTGAACGACATGGAGAAACTACCGCAGGGCTTTTAAAAACCTCACCCAACGGCTCCCCGGTGGGAGCATGCCGTACCTTGTGATAGAGCATCTTGAGGATATAAGCGACTGGCTCTGGCTTGAGTACAGTCACGTGGCAGAGTGGTGGAAGGATAAGCTAATATTCACGAACGTGAGAGAGGACGAGAGGGAGAAGCTGGCCAAGCTCGGGAGCGTTATAAGCGAGAGCGTAACGAAGTTCCCCTTCGACCGCTCCAAGCTCATAGTCCTTGACCTTCAGGCGGAGGAGGAGCTCAGGCCAGAGGATATTGATGAGGATACGGTGATAGTCGTCGGCGGAATCCTCGGCGATGCGGTTCCAAGGGGCAGAACGAGGGAGTTCATAACGTCGAAGATGGAGGGCGTTAAGGTCAGGCACATTGGAAAGCCCCAGTACTCAATAGATGGTGCCTCAATAGTGGCGAAGCTCATAGCGGACGGAAAAAGGCTCAACGAGATAGAGTACGAGGAGAACCCAACGGTAAAGCTCGACGAGTTCAGCGAGATAACGCTCCACTACGCGGTGCCAAAGCTGAACGGGAAGCTCTTGCTCACACCGGGACTGGTAGAGCTCCAGAAGAGAGAGCTCGGCTATACGGAGGCAGATGAGGAGATAAGCGACGAGGAATTAATCGAGTTCTTCGAGGGAAAGAGAGATTTGGGGTGAGGCTGTTGGAAGTTCCCAAGGAGCTTGAGGAAATCCTTAAAGTGCTTGAAGCAGTTGGAGCTAGGGCGTATCTCATAGGCGCCCGCGCCCTCCTGATGTACGGGGCCATAACAAGAACAACGAAGGACATCGACTTGATGATAACAGTTGAGGACCTAAAGACGTTGAGGGATACCCTGACCAAAGAGCTCAGAAAGCGTGGATTCATGGTTCAGTGGAGATCATGGGGTCTGCTTGTGAAGTCAAAAAGGGGCCTTGAGGTTGACCTAAACACTCCTATGCTACTTCTTGACGAGGAATTTCAAGGGAGGGCTAGAAGAGTTTACAGAAACCTTTACCTTCCTTCGCTGGAGGACCTAATTGTAACTAAACTGATGTCCCTTGAAAGGAAAGACTATAGCGATATAAAGGAAGTTTTTAAATTTGCCGACAAAATAGATTTTGATTACTTATGCAGGCGGGTTCAGCAGGCAAACCTTGAGAGGGAGTTCAACAGAATCGCAAAACGAATAGGTGTGCCAACATGCTAAAGCTCTACCAGATAATGCCAAAAGAGGTTATCAGGATTTTATCAAAGCACGGTTTTCGGTTAGTGGGCCCCTGGAAGGAGTACTACCTTCTCAGGGGGAACGCGCTCCTGATAAGTGAGCTTCCTCTGAAGATAACCTTTAGGGGAAGGGACAGGAGTGTTGTGGAAGAACTCAGACCCTTCGCCTCTCGCGTAGTCGGGGGCAAAAACAGAGTCTCAATGAAACTAAAGGGAAGCAGACACTGGCTTGTCTTGGAGTTCGAGGAATAAAAAGAAAGATTACGTTTTATGGTTCTTTCTTCTCAACATTCCAATCAGCAACAGCGAGAGGAGAGCGAGAATTCCGGGCCGCAGATCGCCTGAACGCTGAAGGCGTGGGTCTTCTCTGGCACGTAGAACCTCACGGAAGTGCCATCGCTGAAGACTATCGTCCAGTAGCCGGGACGGTTCCTGTCGGGACAGGGGACTGCGGGATCGTATCCAGTTTCCCCCTTGATCTCATAGTAAGCTGAGATTCCTTTGGCATATAGTTGCCCGTTTGGATCATACAGGGCTTTAATCCGCGGCTTTTTTCTATCGTGGAACACGAACACAATAGCTCTATCGGGTTTGCAGGCTTTCTCTACAATCCTCTGAAGATCCGCTGGCAATGTTGAATTGGATGAGTCAATGATAGGATTGAATTTTATCTCATAGTCCCCGTATTTATCCTTATATGCAATGGTCAAATAGTAAATCTCCCATGCCCCAACGCTAGGAATTGTGACCAAGATTAGAACGGCCAGAACCGCAGCAATCAGTACCAACCGCCGCATTTTCTCTTCCACCGAAGGGTATAGTAGATTAAGAGTGGAAAAATTCAGCCCGATAGACCAGCGGAAGTCTGATTGCATTAAATAACAATCCCTTCCCTCAGGGCCTCTCTCACAATCCCCAGCCTCTTTTTCTTCCTCTCGAACTCCTCGGGTGTGTAGCATAAAATCTCAAAGTCTCCAATTATTCCCGCCTTCCAGAGGAGTCTCAGAACGTCGCTCGATCTCTCGGTGAAGTGCTTTCCACGGAAGGCCTTTGAGACAACGATGATATCATAATCGCTGTCCTTGAGGTAGTCTCCCCTAATTCGGGAGCCGAAGAAAACTATCCTTGCATCTGGATAATGTTCCTTCATGACCTTCGCAACTTTCAAAGTCCAAGCTTTTCCCTGCAAAACTCGATCACCTTCCTGGCCTTTTGAAGATGCTCAACGGCCATTCTCTCGTTGTAAATCCTAGCGGGCACTTCGTTTGCAGCGTCTGGGTATCTCGTCACGATGTACTCCGGATTCAGGTCAAGAAGGGCGTCTATAATGTCCTCATCTTTGATCTCCAGCTCGTCGGCCAGCCTGAGAAGACTGTGGGTTTTAGGAGGGAAGTCTCTCTTTAATTCAATGTAAAGGGCCTTCAACGCCTTTTCCGCAGCCTGTTGGGAAAAGAACACGCTGGCATAATACCTTTTAACCTCAATCAAAGCCTCTGCAGTTTTCAGGTCTTCCAGAGCCTGCTCCCACAAGAGCCTTGCTTCGTTCCGCATGGTTGGTGTATTTCACAGAATCAATTTAACTTTTTTCACTCCTAAAAAGTCCCTCAATCTCCTCCCTAACCCTTTCCCTATCGGCCCTATCCACAACAAGAAAGACCTCCTGAACGGAACCGTCACTCTTTGCTATGAGCTTTAACCCCGTCTTTGTCTCGCAGGAAACCTTGATCTCAAAGCCCCTCGAATCGCTCGCATATATCCTGCCCGGGATGACCTTTTTAACACCGGGAATTCTGGCTATCCCTTCTAAAGGCTTCTCAAGGCCCTTCAGAAAGTGGTGCTCCCTCTTCACCCCGCGCTTGAAGTGCTTGGGCATGGTAGAAGAATGGGGAAGAGTCTTTAAAATTTTAAGCTCTCTTCCTCACCTTAACGGCTACTCCCTTCTTGGCCCTAACCATCTCCTCTCCAGACAGAACCGCCTTCCCAACACCGACAACTCTATCGTCTCTCACAACACCGACTATGTCATCAGGGCGAATCCTTTCGTCGGCCTCGTTCACGCCAACCGCAAAAACGTCTCCCCTAAGCTCGAAGTCAATCTTCACCCAGTAGGCCTTAAGCTCATCGTAGATGCGCTGCATGCCGAAGGGCGTGACGCTTATAACGCCTTCCCTGAAGGTTCCTGTCTGCTGGTTGTCAACGAAAATGCGGAGCATCTTCGAGCCCTTGACGTGGCCGTCTTCTGGAAGAACCGCCTCTCCAGCGCCTGCGCCAAAGTAGAAGTCGAAGACCTTCCTAATGTTCTCGAAGTAGCGGTAGGTTCTGTCTTCCTTGCTCCCCTCAAGCTGGAACTCCTTTAGGGTGTCGGTAAGGGCCCTTAGGCTCTCCCTGCTCGTCGTACCTTTCTTCACTTCCGTGAAGATTATTTCCCTTCCGCTCAGCTCGCCTGCAAGCTTGGCTATCTCAACGTAGGCCTCATCGAGGTGCGCTATGATGGGGACTTCCTTCGGGTACTTTTCGAGGGTTTTGGCTAAAAGCTCGGCGGCAGGTTTTATCTCCTCCTCGCTCCAGTGGCCTGTAACCACTATGTCGTATTTAGCTAACCACTCCCACTCCCTTGGAACGACACCGAAGGGCGAAGTTAGTATGAGCTCGTGGATCCTGCTTATTCCCGAGCCTAAAGCCTCTTTCATAGCTTTCCTGTAGAGGGTGTGGGAGCGGGAGAAGGAGTAGGGCTTTTTAGCCGAGCACGGGAAGAGGAGAAGCAACTCGGTGTTCTTCGGTGGGACAAAGCGCTCGATAACGCGAGAATGCCAGCGCTTTACCTCTGGCCTCCTTATCGAGGCGTCGCTTATGAAGTAGACGGTCTCCTTCTGTATGGGCGTGTACTTTTCGAGGTAATCAGCTTGCTCCAAATCGGCTATGCGGAGTATTCCAGCGTGGTACTGGGTGTGGAAGAAGTTCTCAACAAGATAGCGGAGCTTTCCCTCTTCGAGGGATTTTCTAACGAGTAGAATGGTTTCCCTCGCGAAGTCGAGGGAGTTCGGCTCTTTACTCCAGATGAAGGGGCTGAACTGGGTGAAGCCTTTGCCCTCGAAGTCGTAGAGCTTTAGCGAGCGCGTATCAAATGCATCAACGCCGAGGTAAACGGCGAGAGGATAGAAGAAGGGCTCAAGGTCGGCTATTATCATAACGTTGGGGAACCTCTCCCTTAACTCGCGCAGGATTTTAACGAAGTAACGGTACTCCTTAACCAGAATCTTGGAGTTGCCGAGGTAGACCGCCTCAAAGCCGTACCTCTCGATTATCTTGAAGAATTCCCCTAAATACTCGGTTCTCCTCAAAGCCGGCAGGTAAAAGGCGTTAAATCCCTCGTAGTTCACGCTCCAGAGCCTGCCTATGGCCTTTTCTATAACATCCTCGGGCGTGTAGAAGCCGAGGGGTATTGAGGGTGCTAGATTAAAGTCGTAGTTACCGGGTTCGTCCGGGTGGAAGAAGGAGTTGAAGGGGGAGAGCGTGAAGTCTACCCCTACCAACGCGGGCGTCCTGAAGGAGTACTCTCCAAGGCGGACTAGCCCGAGCCTTCCGGGGCCCTCGTGTTTGAGTACCTCCATGGTCAGGCCTCAGACGAGGTTGTACCTCTGGAGGAGGAGCAGTTCATCAAGTGTAAGCTTCTCGCCCCTCTTGAACTTCTCAAGGGCCTCAACGGCCTTCTCGAAGTTGGCATCCCTCTTTGCCCTCATCCTAGCGACGAGGCGATATGCTATGAGCTCCTTATGCTTTTCGTCATACTCCCTTATCTTCCTCTCCAGCTCGCGGAGCTGCCTTCTGACTTCTCTGACCTTCTCGCGGAGCTCGACGACCTTGGCGTGGTACTCATCGGCTTCCTTCTTGACCTCGTCGGCCTTGTTGAATGCCTGTATCATCTGCTCGTGGAACTGCTGGCTCTGGTTCGCTAACTTCTGTATCTCAAGGCTTATCGCTTTTCTCGCCTTCTTAAGCTGGTCAACCTTCTTCCTCGTCTCAACGAGCTTCTTGTGGAAGCGGTCGGCCTGCTGTATTATCTCAAGCTCTGTCGCGAGAACCTGTATCTGATCAACGATCTGTTTCTCCCTCTCGGGGGTTATGTTCGGGTTGGTCTGGAGCTCCCACTCAAGCTTCTCTATTCTCTCCTGTATCTTCTCGGGTGGCATCTTGAGCCTTCTGAGCTGGTTGTATTCGTCCCTCTTGGTCTTGTATTCGAGTATTTCCTGGTAGAGGAGATCGAGCTTTGCGTTTATCTCCTCCCTGTTCTTCTTGAGCTCCTGTATCTTCTGGTTGATTTCATCGCGCTTGGCCTTGTATTCCCTCCCCTTCTGGCGGAGTTGCTGGACTTCCCTGTTCTTTTCATCCCTCTTCTGAATCCAGACCTGGAGCTCCTTTTCAAGCTCCTCCAGCTTGGCCCTGATTTCATTTCTCTCCTTCTCAAGGGCCTCAAGTTCTCTCTTGATCCTCTTAATTTCCTCTGGGTCCACTTTAACCGTTGGCATCGCTCTTACCCCTCTTCACTTTTTAGAACAGCTTTCCTCACTCGACATCTGGACTGAAAAAGGAGGGGGTAAATAAAAACTTTTTGGCTGTTCTTTTCCGACTTCAGTTTGGGTCACTTCGAGTTCTCCGCCTTCTGTGGGTAGGGCATGAACTCGACCGTTCCGCGTTGCTTCATGGGTTGCTTGTACAGCTCCATCAGGGCGTAAACTTCCGGGGGCACATCGCTCTCAACGTGGAGCCCGAGTTCCTTGGCGTGCTCGAAGGTTATCGGGTAGTCGTGAGTCCACCTGCCCTCGGTGAGTATCTGCGCCAGCTCCTTCGCCTTCTCCTCACCATAGCGGTCCTTCAGGATGCTATATACGAATTCCTGGACCTGTCTTATGGCCTTCTCGGCGACGTCCGCGAGGATGAGAGTCTGATCATCTGCCTTCTCGGGGCCTTTCTTTTCAACGGCCCTCAGGATACTCGGTGCTGGATACTGGCCGAGCTGAGGGTCAACTGGCCCGAGAACGGCATGGGGGTCCATTATTATCTTATCCGCCGCAAGGGCTATCAGCGTCCCACCGCTCATCGCGTAGTGGGGGACTATCACCCTGGTCTCAGCCGGATGATCGTGGAGGGCCTTCGCTATCTGAGTCGCAGCCAGAACGAGTCCACCCGGCGTGTGGATTATCAGGTCTATCGGCTTGTCCTTGGGGGCCATCCTTATGGCCCTCAGGACTTCCTCGCTGTCCTCTATGCTTATGAACTTGTAAAAGGGAATCCCGAAGAGTCCTATGCTCTCCTGCCTGTGTATCATCGTTATTACCGTTGAGCCCCTCTTGCGGGACAGCTGCTGGAGCAGTCTGGCCCTCGCCATCTGAAGCCCCTTGTACTGCATCTGGGGCCATAGGAGCAGGTAGAGGAAGAAGAGCCACCATATCAGGGAACTTAAAAATCCACTTGCGGTACTGTCCATCGGATCACCAGAGGGTAAAGATGCAAAAGGGGTATATTAACCTTTGGAACGAACCTGAGTTCCAGTTTTCCCCTCAAGGGCTTCAACGGCCTTTTCGAGGGACGCTATGATGGCTCTCTCCCCTCCCCATTCAACGAACCTTATTACGGCCAGAACCTTCGGCCCCATGCTACCCTTCTTGAAGTGGCCCTCCTGGTAATAGCGCCTCAGCTCCTCCGCCGTAACTTCTCCCAGCCACCTCTCATTTGGCTTCCCGTAATTTATCGCGGCCCCGTTTACATCTGTCAAAATCATGAAGATGTCTGCCTTTACTTCCTCAGCTAGCTTTTCTCCAGCCAAGTCCTTGTCTATTACTGCCTCCACACCCCTAAGCTGGCCGTTTTCCTCAACGACCGGGACACCACCGCCACCGCTCGCTATAACAATGAAGCCCTTCTCAACGAGGTCAACTATGACAGGAGCCTCGACGTGACCCTTCGGGTCAGGGCTTGGAACAACGCGCCTCCAGCCCCTTCCAGCATCTTCAATGACTGTCCATCCCTTCTCCTTCGCGAGTCTCTTTGCTGTCTCCTCGTCGTAGAAAGGCCCGACGGGCTTGCTCGGGTTTTGGAAGGCCGGGTCGTTCTTGTCCACGATTGTCTGCGTCACCACGGTGGCGACTGGTCTCTCTATCCCTCTCTGTCTCAGCTCGTTTATGAGGGCCTGCCCTATCATATAGCCAATCTGCCCCTGTGTCATCGCTCCAGCCACGTCCATCGGCTGGGCGGGGATTCCATAGAGCTGCTGGCCCGCATCCATGTGGAGAAGAAGAGCCCCAACCTGAGGCCCGTTGCCATGGGTTATGACTACCTCGTATCCCCTTTCAACTATTTCCGCTATCTGCTTCGCGGTTTTTCTCACGTTCTCCATCTGCTCCTCGTACGTCCCCTTCTGACCCCTCTGGAGAATCGCGTTGCCACCCAGTGCTATGACGACCCTTTTCATGCTCTCACCTCTGTGAATGGGTATGTCCGCGAGGATAAAAATGTTCGTTAGACTTCAATCATGTTCATCTGAAGAAGGTTCGGGTAAGGAAATGGCCCTTCGACAAATGTAAAGGAAAACTCAGAGGTACCACTCCCCGAAAGTTCCGAGGCCAAGTTTTTCGAGGTTTCTCATGACGCCTAGGGCGATGCCTTCGACTTCGATTCCTCCGGGGAGCTTGTAGGCGTCGCCGACGATGTACACATCTTTAACCGGGAAATCCTCAACAGTCTGTCCGCTGGCAACCCTGTTGACAGGGTTTCCGTTGAGGTAGGTCTGGATCAGAAGGATTTCTCCTTCATCGTCGAGGTTCGGGAATATGCGGTAGATGTCCTCGATGCCCTTCCTCTGCTCGGCCCTGACGTTCTTTGATTGGAGCGCGTGGTGGAGCATTATCAGGGTGTAGCCCTCTTTCGCGAGCTCTGGAGAGATGCTGGAGGGCTCGTTGTAGCCGTTTATCCTCTCGGTGTCGAGGGTAAAGACCACGGTGTTGCCGATCCTCGGTTTGCCTTTTAAGGCAACGTTGTACTTTATCCCCTCGCTCGGCTTAAGGGAATCAACGCGCTTCAGGTAATCGCGGTCGAAGTAGTCCCTTCCGATGAGTTCAACCGTCTCCTTTATGCCGATGTTGGAGATGAGAACGTCATAGTTCAGCTCGTCGCCATCTGCTGTGATGACCTTTTTTTCCTCGGGCTCAATCTCTACCGCTTTCTTCCTCGTGAGGATTTTTCCGCCGTTGGCTTCGGTAAGCCTTGCCAGCTCGTCCGTTATTACTTTACAGCCACCCTTAACGAGACCGGGCCCTCCCCACTTCAGGGCCGCTTTTATCTCCCTCGCTAGCTCTCCAGCCGGAACGTCCAAAACACTGTCGGCCCAGCCGAGGAAGCTTTTGATGAAGAGGTCAGCAAACTCGTTGTCGCCTATTTTTTCCCTTATCCACTCGCGCCCGCTCATCTCGGGGTCATCGACGGGAAGCTTTCCGCGCTTTATGTCGAGGAGGAGTTTGGTGGCCCTCGCTTTCTCCCGCCAGCCGAGATACTTCCAGCCTTCTCTGTAGTGGAAGGTTTTGCCCCCGTAGAATATCATGCCCTTCGGGTTTGAGTTCACTATCTGAACGTTTGCACCGAGAAGCTTTAGTAGGTAAGCCAGAGGCCCGTCTTCGCCGTGGGGGAGCATGTGGAATGCCCCCGTTGAGAGGCCGAAGCCTTTGTAGTTTAGATTCGTGAAGCGGCCGCCAAGATAGGGAGCCTTTTCGAGGACTGTAACCTCGTAGCCGTTCTTTGCCAGGAATGATGAAGTTAAGAGCCCACCTATTCCTGAGCCTATGATGACAGCCCTCATTCTACCACCTGAAGAGATGACATGAGGAGAATTATAAGACTTTGGCCGTTGCATGGTCATGCAACTCTTTTACTCGGGGTTCTTTTAGTTTATCTTAAGATTAACACTCAAAATAAAACGAAAATTCTTACTTAAAATAAAGAAAAACTTATAAGGACGAAGACTAACTTCTCATCAACAAAAGCATACAAGGCCTTCCCGAAACGATAAAAGCAAGTCCAGAAACCCAGAGCTTAGCTGGACTTCAAGAGAGGTGATTCTAGTGCTTTCTTATTTACTTTTTGCCATCTTGGCTGGCCTTGCAAAGGGAATCGCGCTGTTAATTCTAGGTTTAACTGGAGCATTAATTTCACTCCTAAAGCCATCTACGCTTAGGAAAAAGGCTGTGGCACTAATCTTTGTTCTATCCCTCCTGTCCCTTAGGATAGTTTATGTTTTCGATGATATAACGTTGCTTCATCTCTTACTTGCTCTTTTAGCGCCCATTATATATGTTACAGCAGGCGTTGAAAGTGTAGAAACCACGAGGACGTTTGCGGTTGGACTTTTTGTCTTTACCTTGGTTTCCACAGTTAGTTCAGGTTCAGGTATCCTCACCATAGCAATATTAGCACCCACACTTCTTGGACTTCTTGTCCTCTACGGAGTTGAGAGAATGATTAGGAGGGATACAGAATGCACAAAGAACTGGTTGGATTGATTTTGCTGGGAATGCTAATGGCGTCGAGTTATGGGCTCTGTATAGGGAGTACCAAGGTAACCATAAAAGCCACGATAAACGAGAACTGGACACAGTTCAACTTAACTCCGGGAGACGTTATGATAATACGGATTTTGAACGTCAGTACCGCCAACGTGACCTTTATAAGAGGCCCAGGAATCCTTGTGTCTTCAATCGGCGGGAAATATCCGTCTCTGGCCCCGATAGTAACTCTCTACTTTGACCTCAACGGCAGCGTTTATGCATTCTTTCCATCAAAAACATTCAGCCTGGGAGAATGGAAAAAGGGCGGGAATGTAACCATTATGTTAGCCGACAGGAAAATAATGCTGAAAAACGGGAACATAATTAAATCCTTTGAAGCGCCGACTGAAATTGAACCCGTCCACTACCTAACGGTCAGGACAACTTCACGGATGATGAACGCCACACTTCAGATTGAGGAATTCAATCTCTTTGATAAAAATCCACGGAGAAACAGCGGGACAATACCTTCGATGAGCTTCCTTTACTTCCTTGTGGTACTGGGTATGGGGGCTGTGGCTATCGTCCTGTATAAAAAGAAGGGATAAAAATCTCCGCTTTATTTTTATAATCTCCACTCAACCCTAAGCTCCTCGCTGTATGCATCGAGAACTTTCTCAAGGTACTCCTTGGCAGTTCCGACCTTGTCCAGCTTGAACTTCTCCGCCCACCTGACGTTCCCGAACTCCTCGCTTCCCCTGGCGACAAGGTCAATGACCCTCATTGAGTCCCAGAATACCGGCGTGTAGCCGGCCTTCCTCGCGAACTCGATGAGGCGCTTAATCTGCTTCCTAGCGTGCTCCTCCATGTCCACGTTCTCGCCATAGGCCTCCATGAAGAGGGCCTTGAGAACCGGCTTCATCCAGCCGCGGTGGAAGCGGCACCAGCCAACGTTGTCGTACCAGAACTCCCAGAGGGCGCTCGCTATTATCTTGCTCGCGAGCTCCTCCGGCTCAAGGAAGACGCCGAACTGGTAGAACGTCCAGTATCTTCCCTGTATCGGGAGCGGGATGTAGTTGCCGATGGCCCAGTACATCGTTGGAGTCATCTCGCCATCTTCGCCGAGAGGTGTAAAGACTGCATAGTCCTTGAAGCTTTCTCCATAGCTGAGCCTGTCCTTGAACTTCTCGTCGAGGATTACGCTCGCCTTCCTCTTGCCGAGGCCGAGTATCTTCGCTATCTCGTTCTCGGCGAACGCTACTCTGTGGGCCAGCTCTGCAACCAGCTTGGCGTTCTTCTCGCTCGCCTCTACGGGCCTCTCAAGCAAAGCATCCTTCGTGAAGTCCGGCCTATCGCTCAGCCCGACCTCCTCAGGCTTGAGAAGTCCGCGGTGGACGAGCTCAAGAACCCACGCAGCTGTGCCACCGAACTCTATTGCGTCAAAGCCCATCGCATCCACCGCAGGAACGCTTATGTCACTCGCGCGGAGTGTTATGACGCCACTGAGAGGGCCGTTGGCCTCCCTTGGCTCGTACTCGATGTGGTGACCGTTGGCGTACTTCTTACATACAACCGGGCACGGCTCGCCGCAGTTCGTCCAGTTCTTCGGCTCTATAGCCTCCTTGTTGAAGGGTTCCCAGTAGTACTTCATTATGGCCTCGTGTATCTTTATGCGCTCCTCCTTCGGGATGTATGGCATCTGCCAGTTGAGGATTGGCACGAAGTCGCCCTCAGCTGGGTAGTTCCCTCCAAAGGTTCCACCGGTTTTCAGCTTTGGATTGTACTTGTACTTGACGGTCTTCTCCGCTATGATGTCGTTGTAGGGCTTTTTGTGGACGCCCTCAACTATCTCCTTCGCCGTTCTGAAGGATGAGATGTCCTCCCCCGGGAAGGCCCTCTTCCTCGGCTTTCCGCCGAAAATTATTCCGACGACGTTGTGGGCCCTGAGGAGAACACTTCCAGAGCCGCCTCTAGCGGCCCAGTCCTCGCTACCCACAACGCGCTTGCCCTTCCTGAGTGTCTGGGAGAATATGGCGCCATAATTGCTGTTGAGTGCAGCAGGCCCGACGACCGCTATGCGGTACTCAAAGTCGAAGCGCTCACCGAAGGTATCTATGAGGTACTGGGTGAGTGCATAGACGCCTTCCTCGCCCTTGTAGTCCCTCCAGATCTCAATGATTTTCTCAAGCTCTATCTCATGGAGCTCGACATTCACGTTCTCGCCGTCGTTGTAGAGGAGCACAACGACTGGCTTCTCGGCTTTCCCCTCAAAGGTCACAAAGTCAACTCCGACGTTCTTAAAGGCGTAAGCCGCTCCACCCATGGCAGAGGGGAAGAGCGTTCCGTAGAGGGGTGAGCGGAAGAAGAACATGAGCCGGTGCGCTCCAGGTAGGATTGAACCTGAGAAGGGTCCCATACCCATTACCACGATGTTTCTCGGGTCGTATGGGTCTATGCCATGGGTTCCAAGCTCTTCATGGAGCTCAATTCCGTAGTCTATGATGCCGTAAACGTCTTTCTTCTCGATTTCCTCGCCCTCAACATTTCCCTCATCAAGCTTGAGATGAAGCACCGTGAACCTCATATTAGCACCCCCGTGTATCACTCCGGGTGTTAGCTCTCTGCTGAACGATATTTAAGGCTTCCGATTGGATTCCACCGTAAAAGTTTAGCTTGATGATATAAATCAGTTGCCTTTCAAAAATGGGAGAAGGGGGTCACTCAATATCCTCGAAGCGGTCTTCAAGCCTCTTGAGAACCCCCGGAAGGGTCGTGTACTCCATCTCCTCCAGAGGTAGGCGGTGCGGTTCGAAGGGCCCGTGCCTGCGCATGTACTCGGTTATCTCAAGTGCCTTCTGCCTCGCGTAGTCGAATGCCGGATCGTCGAAGAGGTCAACCGGACCGACGAGCTCTCCCTTCGGGCTTATCTGCCAGCCAAGCGCTACCACCCTCGGCGGGCCGTCGAAGCGGGTGGGATTGGCGTCGCACATTGAAACGGGCATTATCGGGCCGTTGTGTGAACCCCTCATCCAGCCGCTGACGAGGTGCGGGAAGGCGAAGGGCTCAAGAACTTCCCCAAGGGCCGGAAGCCCGCTCTGGGCCCTGACTATCGCCACTGGATCGTCTTTTCCAACGTATTCGCCAGCAACTTCGTAGAGCTTCTCTGTGCTTACAACAGCCACTGGTTCGTCCGTCGGGAGCGGGTGGCCCTCCTTCGGGTAAACGCGCTTGATGACGTACCTGCTTTTTGCTCCAATGAGTGCCAGCAGGTCGTAGAGCTCCTCGGGCGTGTTGAGAATGACGCGCTTGTGCTTTAGAATGTCCCAGACCTCAAAGCGGAAGCCCACGTGCATCTTGGGGTCTATAACGAGACCGGCCGTGTTGAAGGGGTCTGCGAACATCCTGAATATTGGCAGGTTGAAGGCACCGGGTTCCGTCTTGTCCATGTGGAAGGTAACCACTGGCTCGCTCTTCCTGAGGGTGAACTCCATCTCCGCAACTCCGGGCCCGAGACCGCGGACGTTACCGCTGAAGGCGTCTTTGAGCAGATCCTGGCCAGCCCCGTAGAGGCCGAGCTCCTTGGCGACTTTCGTTGCCTCCTTGAAGGCCTCCCATGCGAGTCCGTGTATCTCAGGGCTGTCGGTCCCCTTTGTGTGGGTCATTATCAGCTGAAGGTCGTCGCCGCATCCTGTGACATAGAAGTCTATTATTGTCCCCTCTTCCCTGGCTTTGCTCAGGATTTCCTCTGCGGTTTCTATGAGCTGGGGGTGAACCCTGGAGTGCCCGGGCCATCCACCAACATCAGCCTTGATAACGCTGAGGGTGATTTTCTTCCCAACCAGCATGGCTACCACCGGTGACTTTAACGACCTCCATGCTTATAAAGCGTTAATATCACCTGTGATGATACACAAAGAAGCGGTAAAAAAAGCCCTTTTGTCCCTGCGTGGGAGGAGATTCCTTAGTCGCAGATATCCTCCCATCCGAACTGTTCCTTCACGACCTTTATGAGGTTCTTGAGTTCTTCTTTCTTGACGTTCACGCTTGAGCTTGCACCGACGAGGGCTATTATTCCGTGAACCTCCTCTTGGAGCTGGATGACGTCGTCATGGACTTTGATAACGCGAAGCTCCCTCTTTGCGGTCTCGTCTTCCCCAATCTTGAACTTATCCTTTCCAATAACGACGGGCTCCTCCATGGGAACCACCGGTATTATTTTTGTGAGTTAATGTTAATAAAACTTCCGTGTGGGGCAAAATTTATAAATATGATTGGGCTAAGCTAAACCCGGACGGGGGCGTGGTGTAGCCTGGTCCATCATCGCGGGCTCCAGAGGTATGAGGACTTGCGGGTTTGCTGAGCGGGGATGAGCCTTTGGAGCTCTGACCCGGAGAAACCCGCGGACCGGGGTTCAAATCCC